>NZ_JBEZEH010000009.1:0-64710 GCF_040648775.1 Micromonospora sp. NPDC049089 | reverse complement strand
GCCGGGGGGGGGGGGGGGGGGTGTTTTTTTTGGTTTGGGGGCCCCCCAAATGGGGGACTACCCGGTCGGGCGCCCCCCCAAAAAATCCATGATCGACCCGGGGTGGGTGGGGCGGGGACGGGCGCGGGTGGGGACGGGTTAGGCGGGGTGGGTTGGGGTTTTTGGGCGGCGTTGGGTAGGGAGAGTTGGGGTTGGGGTTGGGGTTAGCGGGGTGGGGAGGTTGGTGACAGTGGCGTCGCCGGTGCGGTCGACAGACACGTGCACCGGGGTGTTGGCCACGCGGAGGCCGTCGACCGCCACGGCACCCAACTCTGCTCCCGCCAGGGGTGCCAGTCGGACCGTGCCGCCCGGCACGTCCGGGTAGAGCCCCGCGGCGGCCTGGAGCAGCAGCACCGCACCCGTAGCGGCCCACGCCTGCGGTCGGCACGCGGCCGGGTACGGCACCGGCCGGTTCAGCAGTGAGCGGTCGTCGCCGCCGTACAGCTCCGGCATCCGGTAGTCGAACGCCTCGGCCGCGCTGAGCAGCCCCTCGGTCAGGCCGAGCGCGGCCTCCCGGTGCCCCGCGCGGGCCAGCCCACCGAGCACGATGGCTGTGTCGTGGGTCCAGATCGAGCCACAGTGGTACGACAGTGGGCTGAAGCCGGCGTCGTCGCTGGACATGGTCCGCAGCCCGAACCCGGCGGCCATGGTGTCCGTGGTGAGCAGGTGCGCGACCTGGGCTTCCTCGTCCCGGTCGAGCAGGCCGGTGCCGAGCAGGTGGCCGATGTTGCTGGTCAGCGAGTCGACCGGGCGCTTGTCGCGGTCGAGGGCGAGCGCCGGCTGCGGGCCGTGGCGGCCGTCGACCCAGAAGCTCCTGCGGAACCGGCCGACAAGCGCGGCGGCGTGCTCGCGCCAGCGGTCGGCGTCCGGTCGGCCGAAGGCGTCCAGGAGGGCGGCTCCGTTCACGGCCGCCTCGTGCGCGTAACCCTGCACCTCGGCCAGCACGATCGGCGCGGTGGCCAGGGTGCCGTCGCGGAATCGGACGGCGTCACCGGAGTCCTTCCAACCCTGGTTGGACAGCCCGTGTCCGGTAGTGTCGACGTACTCGACCAGGCCGTCGCCGTCCGGGTCGGCGTGCTCGCCGAGCCAGCGCAGAGCCGCCTCCAGGTGCGGCAGCAAGGGCTCGACCTGCTCGGCGGGCATGCCCCAGCGCCACGCGTCGTGCAGCAGGTTGACCCAGAGCATCGTGGCGTCGACGGTGCCGTAGTACGCCGGCGGTAGGCGCAGGCCGTTGCCGGGCACGGTGAACTCGTGTCGGCGCAGCTCGTGCAGGATCTTGCCGGGGGCTTCGCCGGTCGCCGGGTCGAACCGGGTGCCCTGCCGGCGGGCGAGTACGCGCAGGGTGCCGGCGGCCAGGTCGGTGCCGAGCGGCAGCATCATCCGGGCGGCCCAGAGGCTGTCCCGGCCGAACAGGGTGAGGAACCAGGGCACGCCGGCGGCGAGGAACACGTCCCCGGGTGCGCCGGTCTCGGCCAGTCGGAGGCCGCGCAGATCGTCGAGGCTGCGGTCCAGCAGTCGGACGAGGCGGCGGTCGTCGGCGGTCACCTCGGGTCGGGACCACTCTGGCTCGCCGGCTGGGCCGACGACGACGGCGCGCGGGTCCTCGACGGTCAACTGCCAGCGCAGCACGGTCTCGCCGCCGGGAGGCAGGTGAACCGGCCACGCCAGCCGTGGCGCGGTCGCACGCTCGGCGTCGGCCAGCACGTCCGCGCCGGACGCGGTGACGGTGACTGTGATTCCCGCTCCCGACCAGGTCAGCACGCCCGGCTGGCCGGTCTTGACCTCCAGCGCGGCGGCGGCGCTACCGGACTTGACGGCCTCGATGGGTGCGAGGTCGCAGCCGAGGTCGACGGTGACGGTGGCGTTTACGTCGACAGTGGCGGTGGAGACGACCCGCAGCTCCTCGCTGAGGCCGTTGCGGGTGGCCCGGCGCAGGCGGTCGACGCGGACCGTCGGGTCGGGGGTGGGGTCGCCGAGCCAGCGGGCCAGGCCAACGAAGCGTGCACCGTGTGGGCCGTCGTCGCCGCGGGTCAGCCCTTCGAGTTCCCGTTCGTCGACCCGCAGCTCGGCGCGGGAGAGCACCCGGGCGTCGGCGTGGAAGACGCCCTGGACGCCGGTCGGGCGGATCTGCCCGGTCGCGTCCCCCAGCGCGCTGGTCGGGGCGAAGACCACCCCTACCAACTCGTGCAGGAGGGGTTGCAGCTGGCGTTCGATCACGGTGTGGCTCCAGATCCTCGGGGTGCGGGGCGGCCATCTTGACAACGCGCCCCTGGCGGTGCAAAGTGCGAAACATTCCAGAAACTTGAACGATCCAATCCTGCCTTATCCAAATTGGATCGTTCAAGATGGCGAGAGGGATTAAGTGGCCGAAAAGGTGACCATCGCGACGGTGGCCCGGCACGCCCGAGTCAGCCGGCAGACCGTGTCCAACGTCCTCAACAGCCCGCACATCGTGCGGCAGGAGACCCGTCAGCGGGTCCAGGACGCGATCAACGCGCTCGGCTACCGGGCCAACCAGGCCGCCCGACAGATGCGTACCGGCCGATCCCGCCTCATCGCCGCCCGCATCGACCCGACCCGCGACGGCATCAACGGCTCCGTGCTCGACCGCTTCCTGCACGGCCTCACCGAGACCGCCGACGCCGCCGGCTACCGGGTGCTGCTCTACACCGCCACCGACGACGAACGGGAGATCGCCACCTACGGCGACCTGCTCGGCACCTACGAGTTGGACGCGTTCGTGCTGGTGGGCACCAAGTACGGCGACCCGCGTACCGAATGGCTCGCCGAGCGGGACGTACCGTTCGTGACCTTCGGCCGCCCGTGGGACGCGCTCGACGCGCACCCCTGGGTGGACGTGGACGGCGCCGCCGGCACCGCCCAGGCCACCCGGCGCCTGCTGGACGCCGGCCACCGGCGGATCGCCTTCATCGGCTGGCCCGACGGCTCCGGCGTCGGCGACGACCGGAGGGCCGGCTGGCGCGACGCGCTGCGCGAAGCCGGCGTCGACCCGACCGGGCTGCACCGGGAGACCGAGGACGGCATCGCCGAGGGGGAGCGGCTGATGCGTGACCTGCTCGTCGCCGTGGCGCCGAGCGCCGTGGTCTGCGCCAGCGACTCACTCGCCCTCGGTGCCCTCCAGGCGATCCGCGGCGTCGACCCGCAGGTGTCGGTGATCGGCTTCGACGACACGCCGGTGGCCGCCGCGGTCGGGCTGACGAGCGTCAGCCAACCGCTCGGCGACGCCGCCGCCCGCTGCGTGGACCTGCTCACCGGGGTCCTCGACGGCTACCACGAGACCCCTACCCCCGTGCTGCTCCAGCCCTCGCTGGCGCTGCGGCACACCGCGTAGTCCCACACCCCCCACCAGGAGAAACCATGGCACCCCGAACAATCACCCGGGCAGCGGTGGCCGGCCTCGCCGCCGTCGCCCTCCTCGGCTCCGCCGCCTGCGGCAGCGGCTTCGACGACTCCTCCGGCGACACCGCCCAGTCCAGCGGGCCGGCCAGCCTGCAGATCCTGATCGGCTCGTCCGGCGAGGCCGAGACCAAGGCGGTGCAGGACGCCGCCGCGAAGTGGGCCGGCAGCTCCGGCAACACCGCGACTGTCACCCCGGCGCAGGACCTCACCCAGCAGCTCGGTCAGGCTCTCGCCGGCGGCACCCCGCCGGACGTCTTCTACGTGGACGCGGCCCAGTTCGCCAACTACGCGAGCGTCGGCGCCCTTGAGCCGTACGGCGACAAGGTCAGCAACCCGGGCGACTTCTACGAGAGCCTGCGCACCGCCTTCACGTACGACGGCAAGCTCTACTGCGCGCCGAAGGACTTCTCGACCCTGGCCCTCCAGATCAACACCGACCTGTGGACCAGGGCCGGGCTGACCGACGCCGACGTGCCGACGACCTGGGACCAGCTCACCGCGGTCGCCCAGAAGATCAAGGCGAAGGGGCAGGTCCCGCTGGCCATCGGTGACACCCGGGACCGGATCGGCGCCTTCATGGTGCAGAACGGTGGCTGGCTGACCAGCAAGGACGGCAAGCAGCCCACGGCGGACACCCCGGAGAACCTTGCCGCCCTCCAGTACGTGAAGACCATGCTCACCACCGGTCTGGCCAAGTACCCGAAGCAGCTCGACGCCGGCTGGTCCGGTGAGGCGTTCGGCAAGGGCAAGGCCGTGATGACCATCGAGGGCAACTGGATCAAGGGTGCCCTGCAGAACGACTTCCCGAACGTGAAGTACAAGGTCGTGGCGCTGCCGGCCGGCCCCAAGGGGCAGGGCACGCTCTCCTTCACCCAGTGCTGGGGTGTTGCCGCCAAGAGCAAGCACAAGGACCAGGCGATCAAGTTCGTCGAGGCGATGACCAGCGGCGAGCAGCAGATGGCCTTCGCCAAAGCGTTCGGCGTCATGCCGTCCCGGCAGTCGGCGGGCGAGCAGTACACCGCCGCCTTCCCGGCCGACAAGGTGTTCATCGACGGCGCCGCGTACGCCCAGGGCCCGGTGAACGCCCCGAAGATGGACAGCGTCCTCAAGGACCTCGACACCGGTCTGCAGGGGCTGACCAACGGCGACCCGAAGACCATCCTGCAGAACTTCGACAAGAACGCCAAGGCGGCGCTCGGCGGCAGCTGAGGTGACGGTGGGGGCCCCGGGGGATCACCGGGGCCCCCACCGCACGTCGGTCGGAGAGAGGAAGGGAGGGAGGGAAGATGGCATCCGACACACTGACCGCCACGGCGACCGCGCCCGGGTCGGGCCCCCGCCGACGCAGGGGCGGCATCCGCAGCAACGAGAACCTCGCCGGCTGGCTCTTCGTCGCGCCGGTGATCGTCATTCTGGGGCTGTTCCTGCTGCTGCCGATCCTGATGGCGCTCTGGGTCAGCCTCACCGACTGGAACGGCCAGGGCAGCCCGTTCACCGGCGACGTCCCGTTCGTCGGCGGCCACAACTACACGCAGTTGTTCACCGAGGACGGGCTGGCCCGCCGCGACTTCATGACGAGCATCCGCAACAACATCTACTACGTGGCGATCGTGGTGCCGGCACAGACAGTGCTCGCGCTCGGGCTGGCGTTGGTCGTCAACAACCGGATGCTCAAGGGCAAGAGCTTCTTCCGCAGCGCCTTCTACTTCCCCTCGGTGACCAGCTCGGTCGCGATCAGCGTGGTGTTCCTGTTCCTCTTCGCCAACTCCGGCGCGGTGAACGCGCTGCTCGGCTTCTTCGGCATCGACGGCCCGGAGTGGTTCGCCGACTCCCGGGGCGTGCTGCACCTGCTGTTCGGCGCGGTCGGCGTGGACTCGCCACCGGCGGCACTGACCGACGGCGGCCCGTTCGGGCTGACCTGGTGGGACTGGTTGGCCGGCCCGAGCGTGGCGATGATGTCGATCATCACGTTGGTCGTCTGGACCACGTCCGGCACCTTCATGCTGATGTTCCTCGCCGGGCTGCAGAACGTGCCGGTAACGCTTGACGAGGCCAGCACCCTCGACGGCGCGTCCCGGTGGCAGCGCTTCCGGTACGTCACCCTGCCGATGATCAGACCCACCACCTTCCTGGTGCTCACCCTCGGCATGATCGGCTCCTGGCAGGTCTTCGACCAGGTGTACGTGATGAGCCAGGGCGACCCGGCCAAGACCACGCTCACCCCGGCGTACCTGTCGTACCGGACCGCCTTCCGGGACTTCGACTACGGCTCCGGCGCGGCGATCTCGTTCGTCCTGTTCCTGATCATCATCGTGCTCACCCTGATCCAGCGCCGGGCGCTGGCCGAGCGGGACACCGACCGGCCGCGACGCGGCTGGCGGCGTCGACGCGTACCGGAGAGGTCCTGAGATGGCAGTGCTCACCGACCGCCCGGCGGCGGCGCCCGCGCGGCGACACCAGCGCGCGGCCCGCACCCTCGCCACCCGCTTCCTGGGGTACGCCACACTCGTCTTCTTCGGGCTGGTGTTCCTCTACCCGTTCGTCATCCAGCTCGGCAACTCGCTCAAGACCGAGCCCGACGCGGCGGCGAACCCGCTGTCACCGTTCCCGGACCCGCTCACACTTGCCGGCTTCGAACGGATCTTCGCCGGCACCAACTTCCCACTGTGGCTGGGCAACTCGCTGCTGGTGACGGTGCTGGTCACCCTCGGCCGGGTGTTCTTCGACTCGCTCGCCGGGTACGCGCTGGCCCGGCTGCGGTTCGCCGGCCGCGGCGGGCTGTTCGCCGCAGTCATCGCGGTGATGGCGGTGCCCGGGGTGGTGCTGCTCATCCCGAAGTTCCTGGTGCTCAACCAGCTCGGCCTCTACAACAGCTACGCCGGTCTGGTGGTGCCGCTGCTGGCCGACGCGGCGGGCGTGTTCATCATGAAACAGTTCTTCGAGTCGATCCCGGTGAGTGTCGAGGAGGCCGCCCGGATCGACGGGGCGAGCATCTTCCGTACCTTCTGGTCGGTGGTGCTGCCGATGGCGAAACCGGCGCTGATCACCCTGACCATCCTGTCGTTCCAGGGCTCCTGGAACGAGTTCCCACACAGCCTGGTGTCGGTGCAGGACCCGGACCTGTTCACCCTGCCGCGCGGACTGGCCGACCTGGTCAGCGGCTCCCTCGGCAAGGGCACCCAGTACCCGCTCAAGCTCGGCGCCGCGCTACTGGCCACCATCCCGGTGGCGATCATCTTCGTGGTGTTCCAGCGGTACTTCGTCCGCGACGCCAACGACGGCTCCGACAAGGGCTGACCCGGTTCGGTACGGCGGCCCCGACCGTGGGGCCGCCGCTTCGGTCACTCGACCTTGTCGGCCGGAACGGCCACGTGCAGGCGCACCTGAGGCACCAGCATGTCGTCGACGTCAAGCGCCCGGGCCGCGCCGTCGGGCTCCCAGCCGGTGCTGGTGAGGAACTTCCGGGTCGCCTCGTCACCGTCGAACGCCCAGGCCACCGCGCGACTCATGCCGTCCTCCCGCCACAGGTCGACAGCGGCGGCGAGCAGCCGACTGCCGTGCCCGCGCCGACCCCATCGCGGCTCCACCAGGAGGTCGGTCACCGCGGCCACGTCCGGGCCGAGCGCGTCGGCCGGCTCACCCGGGGCGAGAGCCTCGCCGTCGGCCGGGCCGGACGCGGCGAACCCCACCAGATACGATTGCTCGGCCTGTTCGACGGCGACCAGCACCCGGTGCGCGCCCGAGGGCGGCTCCAGCACGGCGGCGCTCCACCGCCGGGCGAGGAACGCCTCGTCCAGGTTGTCGAGCACATGCCGAGGCAGGATCCGGCGGTACGCGACCCGCCAGGTCGCGAGCTGGATGCGTGCGATCTCGCCGGCGTCCTCGGGACGCGCCGGGCGGACGTACCCGAGAGCCATGGGACGGAAGCCTACGCAGGGCGGGGGAGACGACGGTGGCGCAGGGTGCCAACAGGACGACCGCGCAGGTCGTCGGGGTGGTGGTGCTCGCCGCGGCGGTCACCGGGTTCCTCGCCGTCGCCGCCGTGCGGCACGGCTTCTTCGACCTGAAGGTCTACTACGGCGCGTTGACGTGGTGGGTGCACGACGGCGGAGAGATCTACGACTACCTCAAGCCGAACACGCAGTACGGCTTCACCTACCCGCCGTTCGCCGCCCTGGTCATGCTGCCGATGGCGTACCTGCCGTGGACGGCCGCGATCGTGGTGAGCGTCCTCGCCAGCGTGGCCACCACCACGGTGCTGATCTGGTGGCTCGTCGACCCGATCGCCCGCCGCGCCGGGTGGACCCGGTGGTTCGCCCTCGCCGTGGCGCTGTGCCTGGCCGCCGCGTTCGAACCAATGCGGGAGACCGTCAACTTCGGCCAGGTCAACACGCTGCTGCTCTTCCTGGTGGCGGTGGACCTGCTGCGGCTGATGCCGGCCGGCAACCGGTGGACCGGGGTGGGCATCGGCCTCGCCACGGCGATCAAACTGACCCCCGGCGTGTTCATCGTCTACCTGCTGGTGACCGGGCGGTGGCGGGCGGCGCTCACCGCCAGCGGCACCGCCGCCGGGGTGTCGTTGCTGGCCGCCGCGCTCTTTCCGGACGCGTCCCGGGAGTTCTGGACCGAGGCCCTGTGGAACACCGGACGAGTGGGCGAGTTGGCCTTCGTCTCCAACCAGTCGCTGCGCGGGGTGGTCGCCCGGCTCGACCCGGAACACCCGAGCACAGTGCTGTGGCTGCTGCTGGTGCTCGGCACCCTGGCGCTCTGGGCCTGGCGGTCCCGGGCCGCCGTCGCGGCCGGCGACGAGGCGACCGGCCTGGCGCTCACCGGCGCGGTGATGTGCCTGGTCAGCCCGGTCACCTGGGTGCACCATCTGGTCTGGCTGCTGCCCGCGTTGATCCTGCTCGTCGACAACGCGATGGCCGCGCCGGCCGGCCGCCGACGGCGGGTCCTGCTGGTCGCCGCGACCATCGGGTACGCGCTGCTGATCAGCCGTACCGTCTGGGTGTGGGAAAAGGACTTCACCGGCGTCGACGGCGTCCTGGGCAGCAACGCCTACGTGTGGATCAGTCTCGCGCTGTTGGCCTTCCTGCCGATCCGCCGGTGGCTGACCCCGAACGGGTCAACCGTCGAGGCGTCCGGCGTACCGCAGCTCGACCAGCCCGACCGGCGGGCCCCCACCGGCCAGCGGCACCTGGTAGGTCGACCGCTCACCGTCCGGTGACAGGCCGGCGCGTTCGCAGAACCGCCGGGCACGTAGGTTGTCCGCCAGCACCCACGCCCGGTAGTCGGCCCAGCCCCGCTCGGTGAGCCCGCTCCGGGCGGCGTCCAGCAACGCCGCCGCGGTCCCGTCACCCCAGTGGGCCGGCTCCACGTAGAGCGCCACCACCTCGCCGACCGTCGGGTCCAGGTCGTCCCGGTCCTGGTTGCGGCGGTACGGCCCGAAGGTGGTGAAGCCCACCACCGCCCCGTCCATCTCGCCGAGCACTGTGATGAACGGGTGTTCCGGGTCGGCGGTGCCGACGTCGCGACGACGCTGCGCCCAGGCCACCACGTTGAGCCGCCCGAGCACCTCGTCCGGCATGAAGCCGGCGTAGCCCGCCTGCCAGCCGTGCACGTGTACCCGGGCGACCGCCTCGGCGTCGTCCGGCTCCTCCCGACGGATGGTCAGCATTGCACCGTTCTATGCCCCGTTGGTCGTCACGTCCAGCTTCCCGCACCGACGTCGTACCGATGAATTAAGGTCGCCGACGATGACCGCGCCGGAATCACTCTCTCTCGCCCAGGCCCGCCGTGTGGCGCTCGCCGCCCAGGGCTTCGCCGATCCGGCGCCGACGGGCATGCCCACCCGCCGGCACCTGCGTCGCGTGCTGGGCCGGGTCGGGCTGATCCAGATGGACTCGGTCAACGTGCTGCAACGCGCGCACTACCTGCCGCTCTACAGCCGGCTCGGGCCCTATCCGACCACGTTGCTCGACCAGGCCGCCTACCGACGCCCGCGTGACCTGTTCGAATACTGGGGTCATGAGGCGTCGCTGGTCCCGGTGGAGCTGCACCCGATGCTGCGCTGGCGAATGGCCCGGGCGCACAGCGAATCCTGGGGCGGCATGCGGCGGATCGCCCAGGAGCAGCCGGAGCTGGTCGCCTGGGTTCGGGACGAGGTGGCCGCCCGGGGGCCGCTGACCGCTGCCGAGATCGAGCACGACGCCCCCCGCGAAACCGGCAACTGGGGGTGGAACTGGTCGGCGGTCAAGCGCGCGTTGGAGTTCCTGTTCTGGGCCGGCGAGGTGACCGCCGCCGAGCGCAGCACCTCCTTCGCCCGCCGCTACGACCTGCCCGAGCGGGTCCTGCCAGCGGCGGTGCTGGCCGCGCCCACCCCGACCGACGCCGAGGCGTACCGGACGCTGATATCGCTCGCCGCGCGATCCCTCGGGGTCGCCGCCGAGCCGGAGCTGCGCGACTACTTCCGGTTGCCGCTGGCCGGCGCCCGGCAGGCCGTCGCCGAACTGGCCGAGGCCGGTGAGCTGGTGCCGGTCACCGTGGCGGGCTGGCGACAGCCGGCTTGGCTGCACGCGTCCGCCCGGCTGCCCCGCTGGGTGCGGGGCAACACACTGGTCAGCCCCTTCGATCCGCTGATCTGGGAACGCGCTCGCACCGAGCGGCTGTTCAACTTCACCTACCGGATCGAGATCTACGTCCCGGCGCCACAGCGGGTCTACGGCTACTACGTGTTGCCGTTCCTGCAGGGCGACCGGTTCACCGCCCGGGTCGACCTGAAGGCCGATCGGAAGGCCGGGGTGCTGCTCGTGCCAGCCGCCTGGCTCGAACCCGGCGCCGACCCGGGGGAGACCGCCGTCGCGCTCGCCGCCGAGCTGTACCGCCTCGCCGGCTGGCTCGGTCTGGATGCGGTGGCCCCGCCAGCGGCCGGCGATCTGGCTGGTCCGCTCACCGCCGCGTTGGCCGGCGTGTCCGGTGTACCGTGAGCGCGTGACGAGCGCTCCCGGACCGGTCGACCAGCCGCACCCAGCCCCCGGCGCGGTCCACACGGTGCCGACCGACGGTGGCACGGGTCCCGGCGGCCTCGGTCCCGGTGGCTTCGGTCCCGGCGGCTCGGGTCCGGAGGGTTGGCCGACCACCCCGCCAGGTGGCTACCCGGCGCCTGAGCCGGACCGGCTCACCCGATTCGTGTTGCGGCTCTACGAACGCTCCCCGCGCTGGGCAGTGCCGCTGGCCGCGGTCGGCTGCGTAGCGATCGGCATGAGCTACGCGCTGCTCAGCAACCCGACCTACGCCGACCCGGATGCCGCGCCCACCTGCCTGCTCAAGTTGACCACCGGGCTGGACTGCCCGGGCTGTGGTGGCACCCGAGCACTCTGGTACGTGCTGCACGCCGACCTGCCGGCCGCCGCCCGGCACCACTTCCTGTTCGTCTTCGCGCTGCCGTTCCTCGCGTACCTCTTCGTGGCCTGGGCGGGAAACCAGGCGTTCGGTTGGCGCATACCCGAGCTGCGGATCAGCTCGAAGGTCATCGGCGGTTTCCTGGCCGCGTGGCTGGCCTTCTCGGTGCTCCGTAACCTGCCCTGGGCGCCGTTCACCTCGCTCTACGTCTGACCGCGCCGCTGTCTAACGCGCCGCCGCCGCCGGTGCGGATGCGGGGTTCGGCCAGCATGCGCTGTCTGGTGTCCTTTGGAGCTGATTCGTTTACGACATCAGGGGCCCCTCCGGCGCCCATCACCCATGATCGACTCGGCCTCCAGGAAACCGGTCCATCCACCCGACCCGCATGCCACGACTTTCAGGAACCCGAGTCGATCATCCAGCGGGCAGCCGCACACTCGCGGCGGACAGCGGACAGCGGACAGCGGACGGCGCATTTCGCCCCAAGATCGCGCTCGATCCTGGATGTAGTGGGGTCCGGCGCGACGGATGCCACTACATCCATGGTGTTGCGCGATCTTGCGAGCCAAAGGTGCGACCGAGCCGCTCGGGCCGTTCGGTTTTGGGCCGCTCGGGCCTTGGTCGTCGGCGTGGGTGGCCCATCCGCTGGGGCTGATGTCGCCAACGATTCAGCTCCAAAGGACGCCAATGGAACTGTCCGCCCCGGCCTCTATGACGGACCCCGGACCCGGACCCCGGCCAACGCTGTTGGGCGTCGGCGGGTCCGCGGCTGTCTGAGTGATCGACATTGCACGGGGCGCGCCTGAGTTGGGTCGGGCGGCACCCCACCACTAAAGTCCCAGGAATGCCGGACATGGTGCAGCCCCAGGTCAAGTTGATCGCGTGGACCCAATTCGCGGCCCCGGACGACGTGCCGTGGTCGACCGACGCGGAGGGCGGCCAGGCGCTCGCCGAGTTCGCCGGTCGGGCCTGCTACCAGTCGTGGAAGAAGCCGAACCCGGCGACCGCCACCAATGCCGGCTACCTGGCGCACATCCTCGAGGTTGGGCACCTGAGTGTGCTGGAGCACGGGTCGGTGACCTTCTACTTCACCGGGGTGTCCCGCTCCTTCACCCACGAGCTGATCCGGCACCGGCACTTCTCGTACTCCCAGTTGTCGCAGCGCTACGTCCCGGAGCGGGACGCGGCAATGGTCGAGCCGGCCGTCATCGCCGACGACCCGGAGCTGCACAAGAAGTTCGTGGAGGCCGCCGAGGCGAGTGTTCGGGCGTACACCGAGTTGTTGGAGGGCCTGGAGCAGCGCTTCTCCGACGAGCCCAACCCGACGCTGCGCCGCAAGCAGGCCCGGCAGGCGGCCCGCGCGGTGCTGCCCAACGCCACCGAGACCCGGATCGTGGTCTCCGGCAACTACCGGGCCTGGCGGCACTTCATCGCGATGCGGGCCACCGAGCACGCCGACGTGGAGATCCGTGAGCTGGCCGTCGAGTGCCTGCGCCAGCTGAAGGGTGTCGCCCCCAACGTGTTCGCCGACTTCGTGATCTCCACGCTGCCGGACGGCACCGAGGTGGCGGCCAGCCCGCACGAGGCGTCCTGAGCCCTTCCCCGGCGGGCCCCGGCTGGTCGTCCGCTAGGTTGGAGGGTATGACGCACGACCACCTCGATGCCGCGGCCCGACCGGCGTCCCGCCCCTTCGGCCGGCTGATCACAGCCATGGTGACTCCGTTCACCCCCGACGGTTCCCTCGATCTCGACGGCGTCGCCCGGCTGGCGAGCCACCTGGTCGACGAGCAGGGCAACGACGCGCTGGTGGTCAACGGCACCACCGGCGAGTCGCCAACCACCACGGAAGCGGAGAAGGAGCAGCTGATCCGGGCCGTGGTGGAGGCTGTCGGTGACCGGGCCAAGGTGGTCGCGGGCGTTGGCACCAACGACACGCGGCACACCATCGAGCTGGCCGCAGCCGCCGAGAAGGCGGGTGCGCACGGCCTGCTGGTGGTCACCCCGTACTACAACAAGCCGCCGCAGGCGGGGTTGGTCCGGCACTTCACCGCCGTCGCCGACGCCACCGGCCTGCCGGTGATGCTGTACGACATCCCGCACCGTTCCGGTGTGCCGATCGAGACCGAGACGCTGGTGCGGCTCGGCGAGCACGGCCGGATCGTCGCGGTCAAGGACGCCAAGGGCGACCTGACCGCAACCAGCTGGGTGACCAGCCGGACCGCACTCGCCTTCTACTGCGGCGAGGACGCTCTCACCCTGCCGGCGCTGGCCGTCGGTTCGGTGGGCGTGGTCGGCACCTCCACGCACTTCACCGGGGCGCTGACCGCACAACTGATCGATGCGTACGACGCGGGGGACATGCCGACCGCGCTGGCGCTGCACCGGCGGCTGCTGCCGCTGTTCACCGGCATCTTCCGCACCCAGGGCGCGATCCTGGTGAAGGCAGGCCTGGCGGCGCAGGGCCTGCCGGCCGGCCCGGTGCGACCCCCGCTGGTGGACGCCACCGACGACGAGATTGCCCAGCTGCGCGCGGACTTCGCGGCAGCGGGCCTGGAGCTGCCCGAATGAACGAACGACACGATGGACGTCGAGTAACGGCGTCGCAGAATGAGGTGGACGCGTGACCGAGGCGCACATCGAGGCGGAGCTACCCCCGCCGCTGCCGGAAGGTGGCCTGCGGATCATCCCGCTCGGCGGGCTCGGCGCCATCGGTCGGAACATGACCGTCTTCGAGTACGACGGCAAGTTGCTGATCGTCGACTGCGGCGTGCTGTTCCCCGATGTCGAGCAGCCGGGTGTGGATCTGATCCTGCCCGACTTCGGTCCGATCCTGGACCGGCTGGCCGACGTCCAGGCGATCGTGCTGACGCACGGTCACGAGGACCACATCGGCGCGGTGCCGTACCTGCTCGCCCACAAGCCCGACATCCCGTTGGTCGGCTCACAGTTCACCCTCGCCCTGGTCGAGGCGAAGTTGGCCGAGCGGCGGATCCAGCCGTACACGCTGACCGTGCGGGAGGGCGGCCGCGAGCGGCTCGGCCCGTTCGAGTGTGAGTTCTTCGCTGTCAACCACTCGATCCCGGACGCCCTCGCGGTGGCCATCCGCACCCCCGCCGGCCTGGTGCTGCATACCGGCGACTTCAAGATGGACCAGTTGCCGCTGGACGGCCGGATCACCGACCTGGCCGGTTTCGCCCGGCTCGGCGCCGAAGGCGTCGACCTGCTGCTGTCCGACTCCACCAACGCGGAGATCCCCGGTTTCGTCACCCCGGAGCGGGAGATCGGCCCGGTGCTCGACTCGATCTTCGCGAAGGCCAAGGGCCGGATCATCGTGGCGTCGTTCGCCTCGCACGTGCACCGCGTGCAGCAGGTCTTCGACTCCGCCGCCGAGCACGGCCGCAAGGTCGCGCTGATCGGCCGGTCCATGGTCCGCAACATGGGCATCGCCCGGGACCTCGGCCTGCTCAACATCCCGGCCGGCCTGGTCATCAGCATCGACGAGGCGACCACGCTGCCGCCGGACGAGATCGTGCTGATGTCGACAGGTTCCCAGGGTGAGCCGATGAGCGCGCTGGGCCGGATGGCCAGCGGCGACCACCGGCACATCACCATCGCCCCCGGTGACACGGTCGTGCTGGCCTCCTCACTGGTGCCCGGCAACGAGACCTCGGTCTACCGGGTGATCAACCGGCTCGCGCGGGCCGGCGCGGTGGTCGTGCACAAGGACGTGGCCAAGGTGCACGTCTCCGGGCACGCCCCGGCCGGGGAACTGCTCTACCTGCTCAACGTGGTCCGGCCGAGCAACCTGATGCCCGTGCACGGCGAGTGGCGTCACCTGCGCGCCCACGCCCGGCTCGGCATCGAGTCCGGGGTTGCCGCCGACCGGGTGGTGATCTGCGAGGACGGCGACGTGGTCGACCTGGTCGAGGGCCGCGCCAGCCTGGTCGGGCACGTGAAGAGCCGGTACGTCTACGTGGACGGCCTCGCCGTCGGTGACGTCAGCGAGTCGCTGCTCACCGAACGGCGGATCCTCGGTGACGGCGGGTTCATCGCCACCACGGTGGTCGTCGACTCGGTCACCGGCAAGGTGGTCGCCGGCCCGACGCTCTCCGCGAAGGGCTTCTCCGAGGACCCGGAGGCGTTCAACCCGGTGGTGCCGTTGGTCACCGAGGCGCTCAACCGGGCCGCGGCGGACGGCATCACCGACCCGCACCAGCTTCAGCAGATCGTCCGACGGACCGTGGGGCGGTGGGTCAACGACAAGTACCGTCGTCGGCCGATGATCGTGCCCACCGTCGTCGAGGTCTGAGCGACTCCCGCTGACGCCGGTCCACCTGAACGGGGTGGGCCGGCGTCCGCCGTTCCCGGGAGATCAGGGCAGCGCGGCGACGGCCTCGGCGTACGCGACGCCGGTGGCGATGGCGGCGTCCATGAGGACCCGTAGCTGCGCCGGGGCGACCCCGTGCGCCAGGTCGGTGGCCACGTCGCCGGCCAGCACCAACTCGTCGCCGAGATCGTGCGCGTACGCCTTGGGCAGCAGCCGGTCGTGGTTCCACGCGTTGCAGAAGGCGTACGCCTCAGCGCGGCGGGCTGCCGGCAGCCGGCGGTTGGCCATGGCGCGGGCGTGCAGCACCTCGCCGCGTTCACCGGCCCGCCGGAACTGGATCACCGTTCCCTCCCAGTGGCCGACCACCGTCTCGCCCTCGTCCACCAGGTACCGGTCGCCGCGCCCGTCCAGGATCCCGGTGATCATGCCGAGGGAGAGCGCCGACAATTCGCGTTCGCACTGCTCGGCCTCGACGTCGGCCTCGACGTCGGAC
Organism: Micromonospora sp. NPDC049089; assembly: GCF_040648775.1. Lineage (NCBI taxonomy): Bacteria > Bacillati > Actinomycetota > Actinomycetes > Micromonosporales > Micromonosporaceae > Micromonospora > Micromonospora sp. NPDC049089. Next base: position 49,030 of record NZ_JBEZEH010000009.1, on the reverse strand, counting down.
CGGTCGTCGTCGGGCTCGTCAGCTTCGTCGGCGGTGGGCAGCGGAACCGGTGCCGCGAGCGGGCGCTCGGCCAGCCAGGCGGCCATCCGTCCGGAGTGGTGCCCCGTGCCGTTGCGTGCGTCGAAGCTGCCGGCCAAGTCGTTCGCCACCCCGAGCAGCAGCGCCCCGAGCGTGGCGACGTCCAACTCGGTGGCCGTCCGCTCGCCATACGCGGGCCGGGGCATCGTCCGCCCGCCCAGCCCTGCGTCGGCGGCCAGCCCGCAGAGCAGTGCCCCGGCGGCGGCGAACTCCATGGCGGCGAGATCGTCGGTCGGCCGGTCCAACCGGGGTAACTGCTCGGCCAGGATGGTCAGCCCGCGCTCCAGGTGCCCGCCCAGCGCGCAGAACCGCAGGTGTGCGGCGAGGTGCGGGAACGCCGCGCGCTCCCGCCGGTGCCGGCGGTACGCCCGCACGTGCGCCGTCGCCGCCCGTTCCGGCTCACCGGTGCGCAGTGCCGGCAGCAGACCGGCGACCAGATCCCGCTCGGGCTGGTCGGTGCAGGACTCCCGGTCGCCGTCGGTTCTCCCGAGCTCGGTGACCGCGGCATTCCACTCGCCCCAGCCGGCCAGCAGCTCGGCACGCCGGGCCGAGGCGCAGCCCGGGCAGCCGCCGGCCGGGCCTGGCCGTTTTCCGGACCATCGCTCGTACCAGTGCCGGGCGGTGGGTTCGTCGCCCAGATGATCGGCGATCCGGCAGTGCAGCTCCGCCACTGTCGGTGTGTCCGGACCATCCGTGCCGACGCGGTGGGCAAGGTCGTGCAGCAGGGACCGGGTCTGGTCCAGCCCGACCCGGGGGGTACCGAGCAGCGCCTCCACCGCGTACCGCTGGTAACGCAGCAGCAGCCCGGTCTCCGTCTCGGTGAGCACGTCGGGCCGGTGGTCGGCGGCGGCACGGCAGCGCCGGACCGGCTCGACCAGACGCCACCGCTCCCCGTGCAGCAGGTATGCCTCGATCAACGCGAACCGTGCGTCCATCCCGGACCGGACGTCGCCGGCCGCGTCGGCACGCTCGGCGAGCCGTTCCAGGGCCACCTGCCGGGCCGGGCCGTCGGGAAGGTCACGAGCCTCGGCGAGCGCGGCCTCCAGCGCCGGTACGCGGCCCCGCGCGAGCCGCTCACCGGCAGCGGTGGGTGGCGTGCCGGCGCGGTTGCCGGTGAACTCGTCCCGGCCGGTCACGACGGCACCGCTCCGGGCAGTCGACGAACCGCCACGGCGAGCTGGCAGCCGGTGGAGATGCCACAGTCGAGCAGTTGGTCGAGCTGGTGTGGGGTCACGCCGCGTTCCAGGTCGGTGATCACCTCGCCGTACACCCGGGCGCGACCGTCGTCGGCGACGTGGACGAACGCTTTCGGCCAGAGCCGGTCGTGGTTCCAGGAGTTGCAGAACGCGTACAGGTCGGGCACCCGTTCGATGCCGAAGGTCGGATCGACCATGGTGCGGATCTGGAGCAGCTCACCGTCCCCGCCGACGCGGAGGAACCAGATCAGGTTGTCGTCGAAGTGGCCGACGAGGTCGCCGTCCGGGGTCGGACCGACGGACCGGCCCCGGGCAGCGAGCACTGCGGCGACCAGTTCACCGGTCAGCGGACGCAGCAAGTCGGGGTGCCCGGCCAGTGGATCGTCCGGATCGCCTTCGATTTCCGGCGACGCCATGGGGCATCCCTTCTGAGGCGGATATCACGACCGGCGGTGGGGTTCGTGTTGCGACGCGCGGACACGACCCGGAAAAGCGGGGATCTGCCCGCCCTCACCGTTACCGTGACTCTATGGCGGGCCGTACCTCTCAGGCGAGCCGGCGGCGCGGCGCGTCGCCGCGCGGTGGCACCAACAGTCGTGCCCGTCAACCGGCGAAGAAGACCACCCGGGCACCGGTCCGACGTCGCACCACGCCGGCCCGGCCCGGCCCGGCGGTCTACGTCGGCCGTGCGGTGGGTGCACTGTGGATGGGGCTGGCGCACGGGATGGGCTGGGCGGTGCGTGCCGCTGGCCGGCAGGCTGCGTCGGCCCGCGACCTCGACCCGGAGCACCGCCGCGACGGTGCCGGGCTGCTCCTGTTCGGGCTCGCTCTGCTCAGTGCCGTGGCGCTCTGGTTGTCCGGAGCGGGGCCGGTCGGCGCGCGACTGGCCGACACGATCCGGCTGTTCCTGGGCGCGATCTCGGTTGTCGTACCGGTGCTGCTGATGATCGGTGCGTGGCGGCTGATGCGTCAGCCGGCCGATCCGGAGCACCGAGGCCGTGGGTTGATCGGCTGGGGTTCGCTGCTGGTGTCGACCGCCGCGTTGCTCCAGATCGGTCAGGATCCGGTCGACCCGCTGGAGCGTGACTTCGCCGGCGGTCTGGTCGGCGCGGGCGTCGGTGGGCTGCTGGAGCGGGCGGTCACCGCCTGGGTGGCGGTGCCGCTGCTCGTCCTGCTGCTGCTCTTCGGCCTGCTGGTGGTGACCGCGACGCCGATCAACAAGATCCCGGAGCGGCTGGGCCTGCTCGCCGGTGGGCTGGTCGGCGCACCGGAGGCGGATGAGGAGGCGGACGAGGTGGCCGCCAAGCCGGCGCGTAAGCGACCGGCGAAGCGGATGCCCGCACCACTGGACCCGGACGACTTCGAGGACCTGGACGGCGCGGACCTCCAGGAGACCATGGTGCTGCCGCGCAAGTCTCCGGCGAAGGTGCCGGCGAGCCGCAAGCCGTCGGTCGAGCCGCCGGAGCACTCGCCCGCCCCGACCCGGGCCGAGCAGCTCGCGTTGACCGGGCTCTCCGGGGACTACACCCTGCCGCCGGCCAACATGCTCAGTGCCGGGGCCGCCGCGAAGACCCGCAGCAAGGCCAACGACGAGGTGATCGCCGCGCTGACCGGCGTGTTCGACCAGTTCGACGTGGACGCCGCCGTCACCGGCTTCACCCGTGGCCCGACCGTCACGCGGTACGAGGTGGAGCTGGGGCACGGCGTCAAGGTCGAGCGGATCACCCAGCTGTCCCGCAACATCGCGTACGCGGTGAAGTCGCCTGACGTACGGATCCTCAGTCCGATCCCGGGCAAGAGCGCCGTCGGCGTGGAGATTCCGAACGCCGACCCGGAGAACGTGGCCCTCGGCGACGTGCTGCGTTCGCGCGCGGCGACCAGCGATCACCACCCGATGGTCGTGGCGCTCGGCAAGGACATCGAGGGCGGCTACGTGGTGGCCAACCTCGCCAAGATGCCGCACATCCTGATCGCCGGAGCCACTGGCGCGGGCAAATCGAGCTGTCTCAACACCCTGCTGGTGTCCATCCTCACCCGGGCCACGCCGGACGAGGTGCGGCTGCTGCTGATCGACCCGAAGCGGGTCGAGATGACCGGTTACGAGGGCATCCCGCACCTGGTCACTCCGATCGTGACCAACGCGAAGAAGGCGGCCGACTCGCTGGACTGGGTGGTCCGCGAGATGGACATGCGCTACGACGACCTCGCCGCCAACGGGGTCCGGCACATCGACGACTTCAACCGCAAGGTCCGCAACGGGGAGATCAAGGCCCCGCCGGGCAGCGAACGCGAGATGCGTCCGTACCCGTACCTGTTGGTGATCGTGGACGAGCTGGCGGACCTGATGATGGTCGCGCCGCGCGACGTGGAGGACTCCGTCGTCCGGATCACCCAGCTGGCCCGGGCCGCCGGCATTCACCTGGTGCTGGCCACCCAGCGTCCCTCGGTCGACGTGGTGACCGGTCTGATCAAGGCGAACGTGCCGTCCCGGCTGGCGTTCGCCACCTCCTCCCTCGCGGACTCCCGGGTCATCCTCGACCAGCCGGGCGCGGAGAAGTTGCTCGGCCGTGGTGACGGGCTCTTCCTGCCGATGGGCGCCTCCAAGCCGGTCCGGATCCAGGGCGCCTGGGTCACCGAGCGCGAGATCGCCGACGTGGTGAAGTTCTGCAAGGACCAGCGTGAGCCCGAGTTCCGCAAGGACGTGCTGGCCCCGGCGCAGGAGAGCAAGAAGAAGATCGACGAGGACATCGGCGACGACCTGGACCTGTTGGTGCAGGCGGTGGAGCTGGTGGTCACCTCGCAGTTCGGCTCGACCTCGATGCTGCAACGCAAGCTGCGGGTCGGTTTCGCCAAGGCGGGCCGCCTGATGGACCTGATGGAGACCCGGGGGGTGGTCGGGCCGTCCGAGGGGTCGAAGGCGCGCGACGTGCTGGTCAAGCCGGACGAGCTGGACGAGGTCCTGACCGGCCTGCGCGGCGACGTGGACTGACCGACTGTCGACGCTGGACGCACGACGGGCCCGCCGGATTCCGGCGGGCCCGCGACAGGAGAGTGGTCAGTTGTTGATCAGCGCGCCGATGATCACCAGGCTGATGATCGCGGCGACGACGCTCGCCACGGCGGCGTACCAACCGAGCGGCTTGTCACCGAGTACCGCGCCGACGACGCCCGCGATGACACCGAGCACGCCGAAGATGATCGGGTTGAGCAGCAGGGCCAGGACCGCGAAGACGAAGCCCACGATGGTGAGGATGCGGGCGGCGTTGCTGCGGGGACGGGCGGTGCTCGGCATGTCGGCCATGTCTTCCTCCAAGTGAGAGCCTGTCGTGACGAATCGATCAATACCCACTGTTGGCACCCATCACGCCTGCCTGCGCGGCACCTCAGTGGAAGATCTTGAGGCCGATCACGCCGGCGACCACCAGGAAGAGACAGAGGATCCGGGGCAGGCTCGCCGACTCGCCGAGCGCCAGCATCCCGACCAGCGCGGTGCCGACCGCGCCGATGCCGACCCAGACCGCGTAGCCGGTGCCGACGGGGATGTCCCGGAGCGCGTACGACAGCCCGGCCATGCTCAGCAGCAGGGTCACCACGAACACCACCGACGGGACCAGCCGGCTGAAGCCGGCGCTGCGGTCCAGGGCGATCGCCCAGGCCGTCTCCAACAGTCCCGAGATCACCAGTACGAGCCAGGCCATCGTTCACCTCACCGGAAGCGCCCGGGGCTGCCGCGCCGGGACGAGTCGAGTCTGCACGTCACGCGGGGCGTCTTGGCCTGACCGGGTACGCCCACCACTCGTCCGGAGCGGCCACGAGCATCGGGCCGCCGGTGCCGACGCTAGCACCGCCCCCGGTGGCGGGGCGGTGACCGCCACCACGATCCGTTGACCTCTACCTGACTTCAAGTTGCAGTATCGCCACCATGACCATGCTCTACGCCGACCCCGAGGTCGCCGCCGCGCTGGACGCCGCCACCACGGTCGCCGCCATGCGCTCCGCCCTCCTGGCCGCGTACGAGGGGCGCCTGATCGCGCCGCCCCGGGCCGCCGTACCGCTGGGCGGCGGGCGGATGGTGCTCACCGCCGGGCACCTGGTCGGCGAGTGGTACGGCTTCCGCTCCTACGACACCTTCGGTCACCCGCAGGGCGAGCAGTTGGTGGTGCTGCACGACGCCCGGACCGGGGCGATCCGGGCGGTCGCGGTGGGCGAGGAGCTGGGCTCCCGTCGTACCGGAGGGTTGGGGGGTCTCGCGGTCGACGCGCTGGCCCGTCCCGACGCCGCAACCCTCGGGGTGATCGGCTCCGGTCGGCAGGCGTGGACCCAGGTCTGGGCCGCCGCCGCGGTCCGCCCGTTGCGCGAGGTGGTGGTGCACAGCCGCTCCGCAGCTCGCCGGGAGGCCTTCGCCGCCCGGGTCCGTGTCGAACTGGGCGTGCCGGCCCGGGCGGTGGCAGATCCGGGGTCGGCCGCCACCGGGCGGGACCTGGTGGTGCTGGCGACCACCAGCCCGACCCCGGTGCTCTGCGCCGCTGACCTCAGCCCCGGCACGCACGTCAACGCGGTCGGTTTCAAGCAGCGCGACCGCAGCGAGTTCGGCACCGACCTGCTGGACACCGCCGACCTGCTGGTCACCGACTCACCGGCCCAGGCGGCGGACTACCAGCCGCCGATGCTCGCGGCCACACCCCCGTACGCCGGGCGGTTGCACGACCTGGGCGGCATCCTGGCCGGCGCGGTCCCCGGCCGGACCACCGCGGACCAGATCTCCGTCTTCTGTTGCACCGGCCTCGCCGGCACCGAGGTGTTCCTGCTCGACGCGCTGACCCGGGTTGGCGCCGAGGCGCGCTGACGGAATGACGTTCTCCTCCGTGTCGACCGTCTCCGCAGCCCGCGTGCGTGGGCTCACCCGGCCGGCCCGGTACCCTCGGATGGTGTCTGCCACCTCTCCTTCTCCCGCTGACCACGCCGACGGCCGTCGCGTCGCCCTGCTGACCCTGGGCTGTGCCCGCAACGAGGTCGACTCCGAGGAGCTGGCCGCCCGCCTGCACGCCGACGGCTGGCAGGTGACCACCGACGGCGAGGGCGCCGACGTGGTGGTCGTCAACACCTGCGGCTTCGTGGAGAAGGCCAAGCAGGACTCGATCCAGACCCTGCTCGCCGCCGCCGGAACGGGCGCCAAGGTGGTCGCGGCAGGCTGCATGGCCGAGCGGTACGGCCGGGAGTTGGCCGACAGCCTGCCCGAGGCCCAGGCGGTGCTGAGCTTCGACGACTACCCCGACATCGCCGCCCGGCTGAACGCCGTCGTCGCCGGCGAGCAGATCAGCGCGCACACCCCACGGGACCGGCGCGAGCTGCTGCCGCTGACCCCGGTGCAGCGCCGCGACAGCGGGGTGTCGCTTCCCGGCCACGGCACGGTGACCCGCACCGTCGTCGACACCGACGAGCACACCCCGGCCCACCTGCGCCAGGTGCTGCGTCGACGGCTCGACACCGGTCCGGTGGCCTCGCTGAAGCTCGCCAGCGGCTGCGACCGCCGCTGCGCGTTCTGTGCCATCCCGGCCTTCCGTGGGGCCTTCGTCTCGCGTACGCCCGACGAGCTGCTCGCCGAGGCGGAGTGGCTGGCCAAGACCGGCGTACGGGAGCTGGTGCTGGTCAGCGAGAACTCCACCTCGTACGGCAAGGACCTGGGTGACCCGCGCGCCCTGGAGAAGCTGCTGCCCCAGCTCGCCGCGGTGGCCGGCATCGTCCGGGTACGGGCCAGCTACCTCCAGCCGGCCGAGACCCGGCCCGGGCTGGTCGAGGCGATCGCCACCACCCCGGGCGTGGCACCGTACTTCGACCTGTCGTTCCAGCACTCCAGCGAGCCGGTGCTGCGCCGGATGCGGCGTTTCGGCTCCACCGACCGGTTCCTGGAGCTGCTGGCGAGTGCCCGCGCCCTGGCTCCGGACGCCGGCGCCCGGAGCAACTTCATCGTCGGTTTCCCCGGCGAGACCCGCGGCGACGTCGACGAGCTGGTGCGGTTCCTGACCGAGGCCCGGCTCGACGCGATCGGCATGTTCGACTACAGCGACGAGGACGGCACCGAGGCGGCCGGCCTGCCCGGCAAGGTCTCCGCCGCGACGATCAAGCGGCGCTACGACCGGCTCAGCGCCCTCGCCGACGAGCTCTGCTCGCAGCGGGCCGAGGACCGGCTCGGCTCGACCGTCGAGGTGCTTGTCGACTCGATCGAGGACGGCGTGGTGGAGGGCCGGGCGGCCCACCAGGCGCCGGAGGTGGACGGTTCCACCACCCTCGTCGCCCCGGTCGAGGGCGGGGTCGACCTGGCCGCGCTGCGCCCGGGCGATCTCGTACGCGCAACGGTGACCGGCACCGAAGGGGTGGACCTGCTCGCTGTGCCGGATGAGATGATCTCGGCGGCGCCCGGCGCGGCACGGTGACGGCGGGCCCGAGCGGAGCGGGGGACCCAGGTGGTGCGGTGCCGGAAACGCCACGGCGGTCCGAGCGGAGTGCGGCGGTGACCGGGGCGACGGAGTCGACGCCGGGCCGGGTGGTGGCCGTGGTGCCCGTCGTCAACGCGGCGAACGCGTTGACCGCCCTGCGGCTGCTGCTGGTGCCGGTCTTCGCCGCCTCGGTGATCATGTCCGGGATGACCCACGCCGGTTGGCGGATGGCGGCCTGCCTGATCTTCGCGGTGGCCTCGGCGACCGACCTGGTGGACGGCTGGATCGCCCGCCGCTTCGGGCTGGTCACGTCGGTGGGCAAGGTGGCCGACCCGATCGCCGACAAGGCGCTGACCGGCGCGGCGCTGGTGCTGCTCTCCTGGTACGACCAGCTGCCCTGGTGGGTGACCGCGCTGATTCTGGTTCGCGAGCTCGGCATCACCGGGCTGCGGTTCTGGGTGATCCGGCACGGCGTCATCGCCGCCAGCCGAGGTGGCAAGGTCAAGACCGCGCTCCAGATCCTCGCCATCGCCTGGTACCTCTGGCCGATGCCGGCCGCGCTCGCCGCCGTCGGCCCCTGGATCATGGCTGCCGCCGTCCTGGTCACGGTCGCCACCGGCTTCGACTACGTAGCGCAGGCCCTCCGCCTCCGCCGCCCCCGCTGACAGTCCCGGGCCCCCGCTTTCCGCCGTTGATCATGGGATTGTCGCCCTGCCGGACGGCGTGTCGTGATGCCAACTCCATGATCACCGCGATTGGGGTGGGGTCGGGGTCGGGTTGGCTGATTGGGTTGGGGACTGGTGGGTGGGGAACGACTGGTTTCTGCGACGGAGGGTGGGGTGTCGGTGAACGGTGGCGGGGCGAGTGGTGCCGGGGTCGCTGGTGACGTGGTGGGCGGTACCGACGTGGGCAGTGCGGCGGCGGGGGTCGTGCACCGGCTGGCCGAGCGGCACGAAACCCTGGCCACCGTCGAATCGCTCACCGGTGGGTCGCTCGCCGCTTCGATCGTGAACATCGCCGGGGTCAGCGGGGTCTACCGGGGCGGTCTCGTGGTCTACGCCACCGAGTTGAAGGCGACGCTGGCTGGCGTACCGGCTGATCTGTTGTCCGATCGGGGGCCGGTGGACCCGGACGTGGCGGTGGCGCTCGCCGAGGGCGGCCGGCAGCGGTGCGGCGCGGACTGGGGGCTGGCCACCACCGGGGTCGCCGGCCCGGAGCCGCAGGACGGGAAACCCGTGGGCCTGGTCTACGTCGCGGTTGCCGGACCGGACGGCAGCGAGGTCCGTCAGCTCGACCTGGGCGGTGGGCGGGACCACGTCAGAGCGGAGGCGGTGGTCGAGGCGCTGCGGTTGCTCTCCGAGCGGCTGGCCGCCGCAACCTCGTGACCGCCAGGGCCGAAACGGTCAGAGCCACCCGAGCCGACGCCACACGGGCGGCGGCGGGCCCGTCCCGACGAACCGACGGGCGGGGCGGGATGTCGCCCGGGCCCGCAACGGGTACGGTTGCGGGAAGGCTCCGACGTTCGGGGTCGGCGCGGTCCGCCGCAGCCGGTCGCCCAGCGGCGGGCGCGAGGTATCCCTCAGGGGGAGGTGCGATGATCCTGCTACGCCGGGTGATCGGTGACGCACTGCGAGCGCGCCGGCAGGGCCAGCAGCGCACGCTGCGTGAGGTCTCCACCGCCGCCAACGTCAGCCTCGGCTACCTCTCCGAGATCGAGCGCGGGCACAAGGAGCCGTCGAGCGAGCTGCTCGCCGCGATCTGCGACGCCCTCGGTGCCCGCCTCTCCGAGCTGCTGCGTGAGGTGAGCGACACCGTGGCGCTCGCCGAGCAGATGCCCGGGGTGCTCGTCTCGATGCCGGACGAGCCGGCCGAAGCCGCTGCCAAGAGCACCAGTCGGGGTGTCCGTCAGGTCACCTCCGACGGCAAGGTCGCCGTCTCGGTCCGCCAGGACTCGCCGCTCAAGGCCACCCTGCGCAGCACCCGGGTCCGCCCGACCGAGCGCGACCGGGACGTGGTCTGCGCGGCCTGAGCCGCGATTTTGTTGACCATGGGCGGGCTGGCCCCGGCCGCGTAGGGTTGCTCGCAGGAGCCGCCGGTGCTGTCGACCGCCCGGTACGGATGCCTCATTGGCGTTCGGCTGGGACGATGGAGACCGGCCGGCAACGGTCCGGTCGGTTCAGCCGGCCGGCCGTGGTGGAGCGACGCTACTGAGGGGATACCGCGGAGATGGCGAACCCGTTCGTCAAGGGTTGGAACTACCTGATGGCGCTCTTCGGTGCAAAGATCGACGAGCACGCCGATCCCAAGGTGCAGATCCAGCAGGCCATCGAGGATGCCCAGCGGCAGCACCAGGCGCTGGTTCAGCAGGCTGCCGCGGTGATCGGCAACCAGCGTCAGCTGGAGATGAAGCTGTCCCGGCAGATGACCGAGGTCGAGCGGTTGCAGGGCAACGCCCGCCAGGCCCTGGTGCTCTCCGACCAGGCCCGGGCCAAGGGCGACGAGGCCGAGGCCGTGCGGTTCGAGCAGTCCGCGCAGACGCTGGCCAGCCAGCTCGTCTCCGCCGAGCAGGCCACCGAGGACCTGAAGACGCTGCACGACCAGGCGCTGGGCGCCGCCGCCCAGGCCCGCCGAGCGGTCGAGAACAACTCGATGATCCTCCAGCAGAAGCTCGCCGAGCGCACCAAGCTGCTCAGCCAGCTGGAGCAGGCCAAGATGCAGGAGACGGTGGCCCGTTCCCTGGAGTCGATGTCGTCGCTGACCGCGCCGGGCACCACCCCGTCGCTGGACGAGGTGCGCGACCGCATCGAGCGGCGGTACGCCAACGCGATGGGTCGCGCCGAACTGGCCGGCAACTCCGTCGAGGGCCGTATGTTGGAAATTCAGAAGGCCACGATCGACTCGGCCGGCTCCGCCCGGCTGGAGCAGATCCGCTCCAGCATGGCGGGGGAGCAGCTCGGCGGCACGGCCCAACGACCGGCCGTCCCGCAGGCCGAGAAGACCGGCCCGGCCAACGACCCGACGGCCGCCGCCCGGCTGGACGAGCTGCGCGCCAGCATGGCTCGCGAGCGGGGCACCGGCGACCCGACCGCCGCCGGCTGAACGACCGGATCGAAGGGGGCACTGTGGCAGACGAGCGGACCCGGTACTTCCGGAGGCTGGGTCGGCTTCGCCGGTCGGCCCGACGGTGGAGCGTGCTGGCCGGTGGGCTCGGCGGCGCGGCGGCGGTGCTGACTCCGTACGCCGGCCTTGGTCTGCCCGATGCGGCCTGGGCCGGCGCCGCGGGCAGCGCCGTGGCGCTCGCCGCCTGGCGCTGGATCGACGTGCGTGCCCTGACCGCCCAGCCGGCGCCCCCAGCGCTCGACCCGGCCGAGGCGGCGGCCCGGTCGCGGGCCCGACTGATCGCCGCCGTCGAGCGGCTGCCGGTCGGCCCGGGTGTACTGGCCGAGGTGCGCCGGGTCCGCTCCCGGATCGCGCTGCGCGGCACCAGCGCCGGAGAGCAGTGGGCCCGACTCGACCGGGCGGCGCTCACCCTGGCCGGAATGGCCCCCCGACTCACCGGGCTGGCCGAGCCGGCGGTGCTGGAGGCTGCCGCAGCCGACCGCTCGCTGCGCGACCTGGCCGCTCGGGTGGCCAGCGTCGAACGCGCGCTACGGCTGGCCCCAGCCGACGCCCGACCACCGCTGGCCGAGGCGCACGCCGCGCTCACCGCTCAACTGGAGGGCGGGGTGGCGGCGTACGAACGGCTGGTGGTCGCCGCCGCCGGCTACCTGGCCGAGGACTCCCGACCGGAGACCGCCCATCCGGCCGCCGACCGGCTCACCGAGGCGACCGACCTGCTGCACGGGGTCGCCGGGGCGCTCGCCGAGCTGCGGGCCGTCGGCACCCCGCTGCGCGCGCCGACGCGCTGACGGCGCACGCGCTCCGAAACGCAGCGCGCTGACGGGGCACGGCCCGAGACGGCGCACGGACCTCGGGTCGGTCACTGTGGTGTCGTCACCAGGACCGGTCCGGTGTACGGCGAGGTGCCAACGACGTTGAACGACCGGATCCGGTAGTGGTACGCGACGCCCCGGGCCAACCCCGTGTTGGTGAAGCCGCGGCCGGTCACCGTGAAGGTGGCGGTCTCCTGTTCGAAGGCCGGGTCGAGTGCCCGCTGCACGATGAACCCGGACCCGGGGCCGCCGGGTGTGCTCGCCTCCCAGGCCAGGATCACCGTCGCGGTGTCCGGCCCCGGTGCGCTGGCGGTGGCGCTCACCCCGGTGGGGGTTCCCGGCGCGGGCGGCGAGGTCACCGTGGCGACCGTCGACCACGCGGAGGCAGAGCCCAGGTAGGTGGTGCGCACCCGGTAGTAGTACGTGGTGTCCGGTGCCACTGTCGCGTCCAGGTGGTTGTCGCCGACCCCGATCGCCGTGGTGCCCGGGCCGCTGGTGAACGTCGGGTTGGTGGCCCGCTGCACGTCGATGCCGGTGGCGAACGAGCGGTTCGTCCAGCGCAGCGCCACGCGCAGCGGGGCGGCCGGCGGGAGCGTCGCGGCCAGACCGCTCGGCGCGGCCAGGTGCACCGAGGCGGGTACCCCGTTCGACCAGGACGAGTAGCTGACCGCGTTCTCCGCCCGGATCCGGTAGTGGTAGGTCACCCCGGGGGTGACTGTCGCGTCGGTGTAGCGGGTGGCGGCGGCCGCGACGGTGATCGTGGTGACCTCCCCGCCGAAGGTCGCGTCGGTGGCCCGTTGCAGCAGGTGGCTGGTGGCGGGCGGACGCCCGCCGTTGCTGGTCCAGGCCAGCGCGATCGCGGGTAGCGCGGTGGCCGAGCCGGACACCGGTGTGGCGGTCAGCCCGGTCGGCGCCTTCGGCGCCACCCGCAGCACCAGCGGCCGGCTCATCCCGCCGTCGCGGTGGCCGGCGAGTTGACTGTGCCAGCGGTACTCCCAGCCCAGGTTGACCAGTTGGTTGACCACGGTGGCCGGTCGCCCGTCGATCGGACTGATCGGCGTCGACCCGGTCCGTGCTCCGGCCGGACGACAGGGGTCGAGCAGCCGGACGCTGTCTCCCAGCTTGAACGGAAGCACCGGCGCGACCGGGCGCAGCGCCACCACCACGTCCTCCCGGGGGTTGACCCGGATGACCCCCTTCCAGCCCAGCTCCGTGCCGTGCGGCAGTCGCAGCGTGCCGTCCCAGCCAACCCGGTTGATCACCTGCACGTCGCAGCCGGCGACGTGCAACGGCTCGGTCTGCCGGACGTTGCCGCTGATCCGCCAGAGCTGCGTGCCGTCGGTGGGGGAGCCCACCGGCACGGCGGGGTCGGTGGCGAAGAGCACCTCGGTGACCGGGTCGGTCGTACCGAGCGGCAGCGTCGTCGGGTTGAGCGGCCCGGCGTGCGGGTGCCCGACGCCGAGCCGGCCCGCCGACCGGCCGTGGTCCGGCTCGAAGATCTGCTGCGCGGCTTTCACCGCGATCGGCAGGGTCACCGGGCCGGTGCCGGCCGTCGGCGTGAACGTCACAGAGGAGGCGTGCACCGGCACCGTCGTCTGCGCCGGTGTCCGAGTGCCGAACGCCCTGTCGTACGCCGGCTGCGGGACGATCGGCGGGCGTTGGCTGGCCGCGTACGCCAGGGGCAGCCGTTCGCGCAGCCGGCTCAGGTCGTACGGCGGCTCGGGCGTCCCGGTGACCCGGAACTGGAGCAGGGTCCGGGTGTTCGGGCCGTACCCCGGTTCGGTCGAGGGCGGGCCGCCCTCGGCGCTGCGGTCCGGGGCGCCGGTGTGCTGGTCGTAGCGACTGTCGAAGCCGGGCAGTGGGGTCGGAGCGTCGTTGTAGAGGATCAGCGTGCTACCCGGCGGCACGGCGGTGAAATCGACGAGCACGTCGGCCCGTTCGCCCGGGGCGAGCAGCACTGTGTGTCCGTCGACGTTCAGCACTGTCGGGTCGAGCCGGTCGTAGCGGTAGCCGATCGGTTGGTTCGGCAGCACCACCGGTGCCGGCAGGAGGCCGGCCTCGTTGCCGATCTGGATGAACTCCGGGCCGGCGGCGCGCGGATCCGGCACACCGCCGTCGCGTCCGTCGGTGGGCCACCCCGCCGGACGGTCCGCCGCCCGCGCGGCTGGCACCATCGGCACCTCACCGGCGTCGGGGTCGGCGAGCGCCCCGTCGGCCGTCCACATCGCCGCGTCGGAGCAGGCGCGGTAGAGCTGAAGGTTGAGGCTGCGGTCCAGGCAGGCGTTGAGGATCCGGAACCGGTACGCGCGCGGCCGCACCTCCAGATACGGGTAGGCGACGCCGTTGACGAGCGCTGTGTCGCCGTACGCCTCGGGCACCGCCGACGGGTGCGGTACGCCGGGGCTCGACGGCGGCTCGTCCGGCGCGCCGACCGGGTCGTGGTGCGGGTTCGGCACCCAACCGTCGGCGGGGGCCTCGCCGGAGGCGGGGTTGCGGGACCAGGGTCCGTAGTCCCACCGGCCGGTGGCGTTGCGTCCGCCGGACCGGTACGGGTTCTGCCTGGGTTGGTAGACGTGCGGGTGCCAGAGGCTTCCCCGGGCGCCCCAGCGTTCCCGGTCCCAGGTCGGGTCCTCGGCGGCGAGTTGGGTGTCGTCCGGAACGAACGTCTTGTCCTCGATCACCAGCGGCACCTGGTCGGCCGGCAGCACCGCGTCGGCGACGAGCTGGTCCTCGGCCGGGTCGGTGATCAGGTAGAGCGCGAGCTGTCCGCCGTAGACGGTGAGTCGGGCCAGACCGAGGGTGTTGTCGTGGAACCACAGCAGCCGGCCGCTCTGCTCGTTCGGGAAGTAGAGCGTGGTGGCCCCGGTGCCGGGTGCCGGCATGTCCGGCACGTTGCCCAGGCCGGGCCCGGTCGGGTACGGGGTGATCTCCCCGGCCGGGGTGATCCACTGCCCCGGGTTGCCCGCGCTGGTCCAGCCGGTCTGCGCCCCGGCCAGGTGCAGCACGGCCCGGTTCTGTGGGTACGGCGCCGGACCGTCCAGTGGGCCCAGGCCGGCTCCCTCGACGGTGTCGTCGACCGGCAGGAACAGCTCGCCGGACCGGCCGGTGGGGAGCTGGTTGATGAACTTCACCCGGACCGGTCGACCCCGACGGGCGCGGATCATCGGCCCGAGGTGCCAGGGCCGCTCCGGAGGCGCCACCGTGTTGTGTCCGGCCGGGTCGGTGCCCAGGTTGAGTTGCCGGTAGCCGCGCAGCCGGGTGACCGGCAGGTCCCGGTGCAGCCGCTGCGCGTACTCCTGTAGGCCGATCTCGTAGTAGTCGCAGCCCGGATAGCTGATGGTGTCCGGCACCGCCACCGGCAGGTGGCTGCCGAGCTCGCCGCGGCCGGGCTGGCCCGGGACAGGCAGCGGGTCGACGAACTTGCGCAGCCCGGTCCCGGCCACCACCTGCCCGTCGGGGCCCCGGGTCGGGCGGGGGCTGTGGGCGAAGTTCGGCACCGGGCCGAAGTAGCGGGGCACGACGGCCGGGTCCAGGCTCGGCGTGACGACGGCCTCGTCGGCGGTACGCGGGGTCGGCACGGACGCGGCCCGGCTGTCGGCCTCGGTGTCGCGGGTGGTCCGCTCGAAGAAGGTGGAGCGGAGTCTGCGGAACATCGCCATGACTCTCCCCGGTTCGGGGCGCGAGGTCCGCCACCCCGGCGTGGGGGACCTCGGCACTCTGCTGACGGTCGGTGAGCGCTCAACCGCAGCATGCGACTCCAGCGGCCGGTTAGGAATTACCCAATCGTCCGTTTCTGCCGTGGATCCCGTCTGGCGAGAGCCTGGTCAGCCGGATGACGAGGGGCGCGGGAGCTCGGGCTGACAGACCGGGCACCAGTAGGTGACCCGTTCGCCGAGCTCCTCCTTGCGGATGGCGGTGCCGCAGCGGCGGCAGGGCTGAGCGCGGCGGCCGTACACGTAGCTGGTCTGCCCGCGGTGCAGTGAGCCGGTGCTGCTCTGCGTCCACCGGCCCCGATTGGCGGCGAGCAGCCGCTGGGAGAGGGCCACCAGGCCCGGCAGGTCGGGCACGTTCTCGACCGGGGTCCACGGTGACACGCCCCGCAGGAACAGCACCTCGCACTTGTAGAGGTTGCCCACACCGGCCAGGTTGCGCTGGTCGAGCAGCGCCTCGCCGATGGTCTGCTCCGGGTGGTCGGCGAGCCGACGGACCGCCTCCGCGGGGTCCCAGTCGGCGCCGAGCAGGTCGGGGCCGAGGTGGCCGACCAGGTGGTCCTCGTCGGCGGTCGGTACCAGGGTCAGGTCGTGCAGGTGGTAGCCGACCGCGACAGCGCCAGGGCTGCGCAGCACCACCCGGATCAGGTGCGCGGGCCGTCCGCTCCAGCGTTCCCCCGGGGCGTACGCCCGCCAAGCGCCGTCCATCCGCAGGTGGGAGTGCAGGGTCCAGTGCTCCCCGGTCGGGGCGTCGAGCCGCAGCAGCAGGTGTTTGCCCCGGCTGGCCGACTCACGGACGGTCCAGTCGGTCAGGTCCGTGGTCGCCAGCTGCGGCACCCGGAACTCACTGCCGGTGATCCGCGCGCCGGCCAGCGCACGCTGCAGCACGCGCGCGGTGTTCCAGACGGTGTCGCCTTCGGGCACCCTGCCATCCTCCCTCTTTCGAGCAAGATTCGCATGTGTCGCTATTTGTACTCAGGTTCCTCATGATCTACCGACATGCGAAGGTCAGGGGGTTCTGAGGAGAATGCCCATGACGCGACCCTCTTGTCGTATCCCATCCGTCGCCCTCATCGCCACCCTCGCACTCCTGCTCGCCGCAGCGCTGCTGCCCGGCGGCCCTGCCCCGGCCGCACCCGGCAGCGCTCCGATCACTCTCGTCGCCGCCGCACCTGGCGACGAACGGTGGAGCGTCGACCTCACCATCGTCGACCGCGACGATGTCAACGTCCGGCGTAGCGCCGTCGGCCTCCGCCTGCGGGAGGCCCGGTCCAACGGGCGCGGCGCCCGCAGCCCGCACAGCGCGGTCGCCGAGGGGATGCTGGTGACCGCTCCCCGCACCCTCGCCAGGCCGGCCACCCGGGTCCGCGCTGAGATCAACGCCGCAGTTCCGGCAGGGGCGACAGTGGAGGCGCAGGTTCGCGGCTGGCGGGCCGCCGGCTGGACGGAGTGGCGGGCGGCCACCACCGGCGCGGTCTTCGACAGGCCGGTCACCAGGGTGCAGACCCGGGTGGTGCTCACCGCCCCCGACGGCGGCGCCACGGCGACGGTACGGGGCGTGCGGCTCACGGCCGACGCGAACGCCGCAGTCTCCGCCGCCACGCCCGGCCGCACCTACCGGGTGTACGCCACCCGCATCGGGCTGGTCGGTGAGCTGACCGCCAACGGCCGTACCGTGCAACCTCGGGACCACTTCGCGGCGCTGCCGTCGCGGCGGGGGCTCTCCCCGTTGAACACCGGCGACTACACAGTGCGGGTCTGCACCACCAGCGGCTCCCGCTGCGAGTACGCCCCGGTCTGGGACGTCGGGCCGTGGAACACCCGCGACGACTACTGGAACCCCTCGTCGGTCCGGGAGAACTGGAAGAACCTGCCGCAGGGCCGGCCCGAGGCGCAGGCCGCGTACCAGTCCGGCTACAACGGCGGACGGGACCAGTTCGGGCGGACCGTGCTCAACCCGGCCGGCATCGACCTGGCCGACGGGACGTTCTGGGACGGGTTGCGACTGACCACCAACTCCTGGGTGGACGTCGCGTACCTGTGGACCGGAGGGGGGCCGCGCGGTGTCGTCGGTGACGGGCCGCTCAACATCCGCACCGGGGCCAGCACGTCGTACGCGACGCGAGGCCTCGCCGCCCGGCTGGCCCATGTGCCGATCCAGTGCTACGTCACCGGTCAGTCGGTCGCCGGCCCCTACCGGACCACCACCCGCTGGAACCGTCTGGCCAGTGGCCAGTACGTCAGCCACGCGTACATCTCCAGCGTGTACGGCGGCAGCGTGCCGGTCTGCTGAGCCACGCTCACCCCGTCGGGCGCTCCGTCGAGGTCAGGGGCGCTCGTCGGGGCGAGCCGTGCGCACCATGTCCTGGTAGCGCGGGTGGCTGGCACCGTAGACGGCGTAGTTGAGGCGGGCGTGCGTCAGGCTCAGGTCGCCGTTGGGGCCGCCCCGGACGGCATCGGCGTCGGCGTCGGTCTGGCCGTCGTCGGTCCAGAAACAGACGGGGCAGGTCCCCCCGCCGGTTCGGGATGCACAGCAGGGACAGCCCACAGGAACCACATGCTCACCCACCGGAGAAGCATTCCACAGTCGAACATCAGCCCGATACCCGCAGGAGGTCCCCCGGGAAGGCGGCGAGGAGGTCCGCGGCCCGCCCGCCGTTGACCGCGACCGCCACCAGACCGGCCGAGTCGACGTAAGCCACCAGGCCTCCGGCCGGGGCGTCGCCGAAGGTGCGCCCGTGCACCGCCGTGAGGGCCGGCGTCGGTCCCGGCGGACCCACCCGCAGCGTGGCCGGCAGCCGATCGAGCAACTCGGCCGGCGCGGCAAGTTGGACGTTGCCGAAGTGGTCCACTGTCAGCACCTCGGCGGTGAAGCCCTCGGCGTCCCGGGACACCGTCGGCGCCGGAAGTCGCACCAACCCGGCGGGGTCGACAGGTTGGCCCGCCTCGGCCAGCGGTGCGCCGAGCGCCAGCCGGGCCGCCGCCGGTGCGAAGACGTCCCGACCGTGGAACGTGGCGGACACCTGGGCGGCCAGCCAGCGCGGCTCGGTCAGCTCGACCGCGTCGGTCACCCCACCGAGCGCGGTGGCCGCGTCCAGCAGCAACCCGTTGTCCGGTCCGACCAGCAGTCCGCCCGGGGTGGCCAGCGCGACCCCCCGCCGGGCGGTGCCCACACCCGGATCGACCACCGCCACGTGCACTCCCACCGGCAGGTGCGGCACGGTCTGCGCCAGTACGGCAGCACCGCGCCGGACATCAGCCGGTGGCACCAGGTGGGTCACGTCGATCACCCGGGCGGCCGGCGCGATCCGGGCGATGACCCCGTGGCAGGCGGCCACGAAGCCGTCGGTGAGGCCGTAGTCGGTGGTCAGCGAGATCCAGGGCACGGCGGACATGCCCGCAGGCTAGTGGAACCCGCGCTGTGCTGGCGGATACGGGACAGCGCAGTGGCCGACCGGCCCCTCCCGCCGCGGGAAGACGTTGTGCAGACTGCCCTGGTGACAACTCGGAACCTCCCCGCAGTCGGAATCCTGCTGGTCGCCGTCGCCCTCAGCGCCGGTTGTGGCAGTGACGACGACGGCAACCCGACCGCGACCCCGTCCGTCTCGTCCGAGGCGGCCCCGACCGGCCTGCCGACGCCCCAGGCCGCACCCAGTGCCGACAGCGCGACCCCGCCCCCCGCTGCCCAGGGCACGACGCAGCGACGGCCGGCCAGCCCGCCGCCGGTGGTGCTGCCCAAGCGCCCGGCCAGCGCGCCCGGCGCGAAGCAGGTCGTCGATGCTTTCCGGGCCGCCGGTCTGAAGGTGCCGCACCCGAAGGACCGTTCGGTCGACTGCGGGCCCGACGGCCTCGGCCTGGGCTGTTCCGAGCTGATCGCCACCGACGCCGTAACGGTGTACGTCTTTCCGGACGAGACCAGCGCCAGTGACATCGCTGAGACGTGGGGTGGCCAGTCGTACCGGCGCGGCGCGGTGGTGTTGAACTACCTGGAGGCGAAGACCCCGGCCGCCGACCGCCCCGGCTATGAGAAGGCCCTCGACCGGCTGGGCTGAGCCGCCGGCGTGGCCGGAGCGTGTTGTTCTTTTGACCGTGATGTCTGTGAGTCATCGTGATGACTCACAGACATCAAGCTCTCTGCGGAATTGCCTTCGGGGCCTCGGCTGGCCGGTGGCGCGCCGGGCGTCGATCGGCGGGCGCTCGTCCGTGTTGAGGCGACGGGCGGCCGGGCACGCCCGGCCCACAAGGGTGGTCCGGAACTGGCGGGTCAGCCGCGCAGGCGTAGGCCCCGGGGGGTGGCCCGGAAGCCGGCGGCGGTCAACGCGTCCCGCAGTGGCGACGAGTGCACCGCCTCGCCGTCGGCCCGCTCCACCGACATCGCGCCCAACGCGCCCGAGTGGACGGCGTCGGCGAGCGCCTTGCCGGCTGCGGCGAGCGTGTCGGTGTCGTCGGTGAACGAGAGCAGCGTTCGGCCGCCGCGTTCGACGTAGAGGACGAGGTCACCGCCGACCTGCACCACCAGGGCGCCCGCCTTGCGACCGGCCCGGTGCCCGGTCGCCGGGGTGGCGCCGTCGCCGGAGTCGATCACCCGTTCCGGCCAGGGCAGCGCCGCACCGTACGGGTTGGCCGGGTCGGTCGCGGCGAGCACCGTCGCCACCGCGCCCCGACCCCGGGCGCCGTCGGTCGGCTCGGCCAGCGCGCGCAGCCGGTCCACAGCACCGGGTACGGCGAACTGCGCCGCCCCGAGCCCTTCGACGAAGTAACCCCGGCGGGCCGCGCCGCGCTCCTCCAGCGCCGACAGCACCGGGTAGACCGCGGAGAACCCACCGACCACCTGCTCGGCCATCACCGCGCCCCGGGTGACCACCCCGTGCCGCTCCAGCAGCAGGTCGGCGAGCGCGGCGGCCCGCCGGGTCGGGTCGAGGTCCCGCTCCGGAAGACGCGACCAGCGGCCGGCGACCGTCGGCGGGCCACCCCGGGTCGGCAGCGCCACCCGACCGGGCCGCCGGTAACGGGTGCGGGGCGCGGACGGCCGGGAGCGGTGCGCGCCGCCGGCGCCGAGCACCGCGCGCAGCGGGGCGAGGGTGTCGTTGCTCAGGTATCCCGCCCAGACCAGGTCCCAGATCACAGCGGTCAACGCGGCGTCGTCGGTCGACCCGACCCGGTCGGCCAGCGGGCGGAAGAAGAGCGCCTGCCCGTCGCCGAGCGCGTCGAGCACCGCGTCGTGCAGCGGGGTACGGGTCAACGCCTCGTCGGGCGGCGGGAGCAGCAGCGGCGCGGCGTCCGCGTACGCCAGGGTGACCCAGCCGTCGCCCCCGGAGATCGCGCCCGACCCCGCCCAGAGCACCTCCCCGCTGGCGCACAGCTCGTCCAACTGGGCGGGGGAGTAGTCAGCGACCCGGGCGGGCAGCACCAACCGCTCCAGCGCTGACGCCGGAACCGCAGTGCCCTGCAACTGCTCCACGGTGGCGGCGAGCGCCTCCACACCTCGTGCGGACGAGCCGACCTGCTGCCAGCGCGGCAGGAACGTGGCGAGGGCCCGGGGCGGCACCGGCTCGATCTCCCGGCGCAGCGCGGCGAGGGAGCGGCGACGCAGCATCCGCAGCACCTCGGCGTCGCACCATTGGGCGCCGGCCGAATCCGGTGTGAACTCCCCGGAGACCACCCGCCCGGTGGCGCCGAGCCGGCGCAGCGCCTGCTCGACGACGAACACCCCGAGCCCGAACCGGGCCGCGCAGCTGGCCGCGGCGAACGGCCCGTGGGTGCGGGCGTAGCGGGCCACCAGGTCACCGAGCGGATCGGCCACCGGGGCGAGGTACGCCTCGGCCACCCCCATCGGCAGCGCCACGCCGAGGGCGTCGCGCAGGCGGGCGGCGTCCTCGACACCCACCCAGCGCTGCTCGCCCGCGATCCGGACCCGCAGCACCCGGCGGGTGGCCTCCAGCTCACTGAGCCACGTCTCCGGCACACCCCGCTCGGTCAACTCGGCGTCGCTCAGGTCACCGAGCACCCGCAGCAGCTCGACGACGTCCTCGGCGTCGCGAGGGCGGCGCTGCTCGGTCAGCCACCGCAGTTGCCCGTCGGTCTCGGTGAGCACCGCCGGGTCGAGCAACTCCCGCAGGTCGACACGGCCGAGCAGCTCGCCGAGGAGCGTGGAGTCGAGGGCGAGTGCGGCGGCGCGGCGCTCGGCCAGCGGGGCGTCACCCTCGTAGAGGAACGCGCCGACGTAGCCGAAGAGCAGCGACCGCGCGAACGGCGACGGCGCGCTGGTCTCCACCTCGACCAGCCGCACCTTGCGGCTGGCCAGGTCGCGCATCAACCCGGCCAGCGCCGGCTGGTCGAAGACGTCCTGGAGGCACTCCCGGGCAGCCTCCAGGGTGACCGGGAAGTCCGCGTACTCGCGGGCGACGTCGAGCAGTTGCGCGGCCCGCTGCCGTTGCTGCCAGAGCGGTTGGCGGCGCCGCGGGTCGCGGCGCGGCAGCAGCAGGGACCGGGCGGCGCACTCCCGGAAACGGGCGGCGAACAGGGCGGAGGTGCCGACCGACTCCTCCACGAGCTGGGCGATCTCGTCGGGCTCGAAGACCACCACGTCGGCGCCGGGCGGCTCGTCGGCGGTGTCCGGAAGACGCACCACGATGCCGTCGTCGGAGGGCATCACCTGGGCGTCGACCCCGTACCGCTCGGCCAGCCGGCGGCCCACCGCGAGGGCCCAGGGTCCGTTGACCCGGGCACCGAGCACGCTGTGCACGGCCAGCCGCCAGTCACCCAGCTCGTCGCGGAACCGCTCGACCACCACAGTGCGGTCGTCGGGCAGCGAGCGGGTGGCCTCCCGCTGCTCGCGCAGGTAGGCCATCAGGTTGCCGGCGGCCCAGTCGTCCAGCCCACCGTCGCGTAGCGCGGCCACTGCCGCCTCGTCGGTCTGGCGCAGCAGGGTGCGGACCCGGGCGCCGATCGCCCGGCCCAGCTCCACCGGCCGGCCCAGCTGGTCGCCCTTCCAGAACGGCATGCGGGCGGCCTGCCCTGGGGCGGGCGAGACCAGCACCCGGTCCGGAGTGATCTCCTCGATCCGCCAGGAGGACGAGCCGAGCAGGAAGACGTCGCCGACCCGGGACTCGTAGACCATCTCCTCGTCCAGCTCGCCGACGCGGGCGGCCCGCTCGGCGCCGGCCAGGAAGACCCCGAACAGACCCCGGTCGGGGATGGTTCCGCCGCTGGTCACCGCGAGGCGTTGCGCCCCCTGGCGGCCGGTGAGCACGTCGGTGGCCCGGTCCCAGACGAGCCGGGGGCGCAGCTCGGCGAACGCCGTGGACGGGTAGCGGCCGGAGAGCATGTCGAGCACGGCGTGCAGCGCTGAGTCGGGCAGCTCGGCGAAGGGCGCGGCCCGGCGGACCAGCACGGCCAGGTCGCTCAGCGCCCACGGTTCCAGCGCCACCAGCGCCACGATCTGCTGGGCCAGCACGTCCAACGGGTTGCGCGGGTATTGCAGCTCCTCGATCGCTCCGGCGGTCATCCGCTCGGCGACCACCGCGCAGGAGAGCAGGTCGCCGCGGTGCTTGGGGAAGACCACCCCCCGCGAGACCGCGCCCACCTGGTGCCCGGCCCGGCCGACCCGTTGCAGACCGGCAGCCACGCTGGGCGGCGCCTCGATCTGCACCACCAGGTCGACAGCGCCCATGTCGATGCCGAGCTCCAGGCTTGAGGTGGCCACCACCGCCGGGAGCTGGCCGGACTTGAGCGCTTCCTCGATGTGCTTGCGCTCCTCCCGGGAGACGCTGCCGTGGTGGGCGCGGGCGATCACGGGCGCCGCGCCGGTGGCCGCGCCGGACTGGGCCATCACCTCGGCCGGCGGCCGGTTGCGCAGCGGACCGGCGGGACCGCCCCAGCGCTGCGCGCCGGATGCCGGGTCACCGTCGCCCGCCGGGTCGTCGCCGGCCGGCAACCCCTCCGGTACGCCGATCCCGCCCTCGCCCGACGCGGATGCGGCCACCGCCTCGGCGGCCAGCTCGTTGAGCCGGGCGCAGAGGCGCTCGGCACTACGCCGGGAGTTGGTGAAGACGATGGTCGAGCGGTGCTGCCCGATGAGGGTGAAGACCCGTTCCTCCACGGCCGGCCAGATCGACGCCCGGCGTGGCCCGGGGCCGCCGAGGTCGTCCTCCGGTGGCTGCTCCTGCTCGTCCAGGCGGGTCATGTCCTCCACCGGGACCTCGACGCTGACCTCGATGGTCTTCGGGGTGGCCGGCTGCACCACGTCGACCGGGCGGGCGCCGCCGAGGAACTGCGCACAGGCGTCGATCGGCCGGACGGTGGCCGAAAGGCCGATGCGCTGCGCCGGGGCGGGCAGCAGCTCGTCGAGGCGTTCTAGGGAGAGGGCGAGGTGGGCGCCGCGTTTGCTGCCGGCCACCGCGTGCACCTCGTCGACGATCACCGTCTGGACGCCGCGCAGCGAGTCGCGAGCCGCGGAGGTGAGCAGCAGGAACAGCGACTCGGGCGTAGTGATGAGGATGTCCGGTGGGGTGCGGGCGAAGGCGCGTCGCTCGTCGGCGGGCGTGTCGCCGGTGCGCATGCCGACGGTGATGTCGGGCGGTGCGACGCCCAACCGGGTGGCCGCCTGCCGGATGCCGGCCAACGGAGCGCGCAGGTTGCGCTCAACGTCGACGGCGAGAGCCTTGAGCGGGCTGACGTAGAGCACGCGGCACCGCTGGCGGGCCTCGGCGGGTGCTGGCTCGCTGGCGAGTCGGTCCAGTGACCAGAGGAAGGCCGCGAGCGTCTTGCCCGAGCCGGTGGGCGCCACGACGAGCGCGTTGCGGCCGGCGGCGACCGACCGCCAGGCGCCGGTCTGCGCGGCGGTCGGGGCGGCGAAGGCGTTGTCGAACCAGGCGCGGGTGGCCGGGCCGAACCCGGCCAGCACCGCGCCGGCGTCTGCGTCTGCCCCGGTCACCGGTCCATCGTGCCCCGCGGGTCCGACATGCACGAGCGACCTCACGACGGAATGAACCAGCAAAAGGCAAAAAGCGTGGAAGGTGCGCTTAATACGTTAAGTCTCACTTAACTGCTTGCTTCTGAGGAGCAACATAAAGTAACTTCACTCGCAACGCGAACCGGGGTGAGGGGATGTGATGGCCGGCGAGCAGCGCACCGTCGAACCGGGCACCGACGTGCTGATTCGCAAGGTCGACAGCCACCTCGCCGCGCTCCGCGCTGGCCTGCACGGCCCCGAGCTCGAGCTCGCCGAACGCCTGGCCCACTGTCTACGGCAGATGGTTCTCTGCACCGCCCAGGCCAGCGCCGCCGACCGTGGTCAGGTCCGCGTGGCAGTGCACTACTTCGTGCTGCGTCGCGAGAGCCGTGGCCGCCTGCTGTCGGTGCGGTCGCTGACCGCCGCCGAGCGGGTGGTCGACCGGGTCGCCCGCCAACTCGGCCGCCCCGACCTGCTGGCCGAGCTGCGCCGAGAGCGCCCCGCACCCGACGACGCGCAACCCCTCAACAACGCCCTCCTGACCTGACAACCCCGCCCCACCCCGCGCCTCGCGCCCCACGGCCACCCCGCGCCCCACCGCCACCCCGCGCCCCGCGCCTTCGCCCGCGCCCCGTACCCCTGGCTGCGGTCCGCGCCCCACGCGTGCCCCGTCCGCCCCCACCCACCCGTCGATCAAGGAGTTGTGGTGGGTGACAAGTGCCCCGTGAAAGACCAAATCGGGCACCACAACTCCATGATCGACCGGGGTGCGCTCCTCGTTCCCCGCGATCTTGCACTTCCTGGGGCTGAGGGGCGGGGGTCGGGGTGGGGGTGGAGTGGGGTTGGAGGGCTTGAGGGGACGAATTCTGGCAAAACCGCCCGGCGGGGGAGGAACTGGCGTCTGATCGCTGCTAGGCGCCACCGCTGCCACGGGCGTCGGCCATGTCGATCGGGAGCGCAGGTGCTGGTACTGCTCATCCTCCATCTCGTGGCGGCTCTCGCCGCGCCCCTGCTCGTCCGCCGGTGGGGTCCGCGTGCGTGCTACCCGCTGGCGCTCGCGCCGGCTGCCGCGTTCTGCTGGGCGGTGGCCCGCACTCCGGCCGTCGCCGATGGCGGGGCGGTGGTCGAGACGTACCCGTGGATCCGGCAGTTGGGCCTCGACATCGCGTTCCGGCTCACCACGCTGTCCTGGCTGATGACGCTGCTGATCGGCGGCGTCGGCGCGCTGGTGCTGGTCTACAGCGCCCGGTATTTCGGCGCCGGTTCCAGCGGGCTGGCGCGGTTCGTCGCGGTCCTGGTCGCCTTCGCGGGCGCGATGCTCGCGCTGGTCTTCTCCGACGACCTGCTGCTGCTCTACGTCGGCTGGGAGCTGACCACGATCTTCTCGTACCTGCTGATCGGGCACAGCACCGAACGGCGGTCCAGCCGTTGGGCGGCGGCACAGGCGTTAACAGTCACCACGCTGGGCGGACTCGCCATGCTGGTCGGCTTCATCATGCTGGGCGAACACGCCGGCACCTACCGCTGGTCGGAGATCAGCGAGCAGCCTCTGCCCGGCGGCGGGTACCTGGTGGGCGCCGTGCTGCTGATCCTGGCCGGCGCGCTGTCCAAGTCGGCGGTGCTGCCGTTCAGCTCGTGGCTGCCGGTCGCGATGGCGGCACCCACTCCGGTCAGCGCCTACCTGCACGCCGCCGCCATGGTCAAGGCCGGTGTCTACCTGGTCGGGCTGCTCGCGCCGGTCCTCGCCACGGTCGGCCCGTGGCGGCCGCTGGTGCAGGTCGCCGGCGTGGCGACAATGCTGCTCGGCGGGTGGGCCGCGCTGCGTCAGACCGACCTCAAGCTGCTGCTGGCGTACGGGACGGTCAGCCAGCTCGGCCTGCTGGTGGCGGTGACCGGCTCGGGCACGCCCGACGCCGCGTTGGCCGGCACCGCGATGCTGCTGTCGCACGCCCTGTTCAAGGCGGCGCTGTTCCTGGTCGTCGGCATCATCGACCACGGTGCCGGCACCCGTGACCTGCGCGAGCTGTCCGGGGTGCGGCACTGGTCCCGGCCGCTGTTAGTGGTCGCAGTGCTGGCCGCGGCGTCGATGGCCGGTGTGCCGCCGCTGGTCGGCTTCGTGGCCAAGGAGGCGGTGTTCGCGGCCTTCACCGACCAGCCGGTGCTCCTCACCGGCCTGGTCGCCGGGACGGTGCTCACCGTCGCGTACAGCGCCCGCTTCCTCTGGGGCGCGTTCGCCGACCGGCCGGGTGTGGCGCCGGTCCCGCAGGGTTCGATCGCCGCGTCGCTGCTGGTCCCGCCCGCGGTGCTCGCCGGTGTCGGTCTGCTCGCCGGTCCGGCCGCGAGCGTGCTGGACGACCTGCTGCGCCCGTACGCCGATCTGCTCGGCGGTGTCGACGCGCACCTGGCGCTCTGGGCCGGACCGACCCCGGCGCTCGGCCTGTCCGTGCTGGCGCTCGTCGGTGGCGGTCTGCTCTTCGCCGCGCGCGGGCCGCTCGCCCCGGTGCTGGCCCGGCTCCGGTCACCGGTGGGAGGCAACCAGGGGTACGAGTGGGTGGTCGGCCGGTTCGACCGGATGGCCATCGAGGTCACCAGCGCGACCCAGCGTGGCTCGCTGCCGCAGTATCTGGGCATCATCCTGGTGACACTGGTGCTGGTGCCAGGTGCGGCGATGCTTTCCGCCAGCCCTTGGCGTGCGCGGATTCCACTCTGGGACAGCGCGCTGCAACCGGTGGTCGTCGTGGTGATCACGGTGGCGGCGGTGCTGGCGGTCGGCGCCCGTCGCCGGCTGACCGCGATGCTGCTGGTGGGCATGACCGGCTACGGCACGGCGATGTTGTTCGTGCTGCACGGAGCGCCCGACCTGGCGCTCACCCAGTTCCTGGTGGAAACCGCGACGATCGCGGTCTTCGTGCTGGTGCTGCGTCGCCTGCCGGAGCGGTTCTCGGCCCGCCCGCTGCGCCGTACCCGTTGGGTCCGTCGGGTGATCGGGGTGGCGGCGGGTGTGGTGGCCGCCGGGTTGGCCCTCACCGCCGTCGGTGCCCGCCGGGCACCGGACATCTCCGCCGCCTTTCCGGATCTGGCGGTGGTGCACGGGTACGGCCGCAACGTGGTCAACGTGACCCTTGTCGACATCCGGGCCTGGGACACGATGGGCGAGCTGGCGGTGCTGGTGGTGGCCGCGACCGGGGTGGCCAGCCTGATCTTCGAGCGCTCCCGCACCGGGCCGCGGCCGCGCCGGCCCGGTGCCGAGCAGGAGGAGAGCGGACGCGGCCGGCCGGTGTGGCTGCGCGGTGGCCCCACCCTCTACGAGGAGCGCCGCTCGATCGTGTTGGAGGTGGTCATCCGGCTGATCTTCCACACCGTGGTGCTGTTCTCGCTGTTCCTGCTCTTCTCCGGGCACAACGCGCCGGGCGGCGGGTTCGCCGGCGGGCTGGTGGCGGGTCTCGCCCTGGTGGTGCGCTACCTGGCCGGCGGCCGGTACGAGCTGACCGAGGCGGCCCCGATCGGCGCTGGCGCGATTCTCGGCGCCGGGCTGGCGATGGCGGTGGGCAGTGGCGTGGTGGCGCTGCTGCTCGGCGGGTCGGTGCTGGAGAGCGCGAAGGTCGACCGAAACCTGCCACTGATCGGCGATGCCCATCTGGTCACGTCGCTCTTCTTCGACATCGGCGTGTACCTGGTGGTGATCGGGTTGGTCCTGGACATCCTGCGAAGCCTCGGTGCCGAGGTGGACCGGCACATCGAGGCCACTGGAACGGCCAGCGGCGGGTTGGCCGTCGACAAGGGGGACCGGGCATGACGAGGAGCGGTGCGGGGCCGACGTTGGTGCTGGTGCTCGCCGTCGCGGTGCTGGTCGGGTGTGGGGTGATCTTGCTGTTGGAGCGCAGCCTGACCCGGATCCTGCTCGGGGTGATCATGCTCGGCAACGGGGTGAACCTGTTGATTCTGTTGGGCGGCCGGTCGGGTGGGGCGCCGATCGTCGGCACGGGTCCGGTGGAGCGGATGAGCGACCCGCTGCCGCAGGCGATGGTGTTGACCTCCATCGTGATCACCTTCGGGTTCGCCGCGTTCCTGCTCGCTGTGGCGTACCGCAGTTGGTATCTGTCCGGGGACGACGAGGTGCCCGACGACCTGGAGGACAGGCAGATCATCCGCCGGGCCGGACGCAACGAGGTGGGTACTGTCGATCACGGTGGCGAGGGCCCGAACGGAGACCCGGAACAGGTCGATCCCGAGCCGGCCCGCCGACGGCTACGACGCGGGGACGAGTCGTGATGCGCGCCCTGGTGCCGCTGCCGGTGGTGGTGCCGCTGCTCGGTGCGGCGCTGACCCTGCTGCTGGCCGGGAAGCCCCGAATCCAGCGCGCGATCAGCGTGCTGTGTCTGAGCGGCACGCTCACGGTGGCGGTGGTGCTGCTGGTGCAGGCGTACCGGCACGGGCCGGTGGTGGTGGCGGTCGGGGGGTGGCCGGCGCCGGTCGGCATCGTCCTGGTGGCCGATCAGCTGGCCGCGCTGATGGTCGTGGTCTCGTCGGCGGTGACGCTGTGCGTGTTGCTGTACTCGGTGGGCCAGGGCGGCAGCGAGACGATTGAGAGCTCCCCGGTGTCGATCTTCCACCCGACGTACCTGGTGCTCACGGCGGGTGTCACGAACGCGTTCCTGGCAGGTGACCTGTTCAACCTCTTCGTCGGGTTCGAGATCCTGCTGGCCGCCAGCTTCGTGCTGATCACCCTGGGGGGGACGGAAACCCGGATCCGGACCGGGTCGACGTACGTGGTGGTCAGCATCCTCTCCTCGATGATCTTTCTGACGTCGGTGGGTCTGGTGTACGCGGCCACCGGCACACTCAATCTCGCCCAGCTCGCCCAGCGTCTCGACGACCTGCCCGGCGGTGTCCGACTGGCCCTGGAGCTGATGTTGCTACTGGCCTTCGCGATCAAGGCGGCGGTCTTCCCGCTGTCGGCCTGGCTGCCGGACAGCTACCCCACCGCACCGGCTCCGGTCACGGCCGTCTTCGCGGGTCTGCTCACCAAGGTGGGCGTCTACGCGATCATCCGTACCGAGACGTTGCTGTTTCCGGGTGGGCGTGCCCACATCCTGCTCATGGTCGTCGCCGGGCTGACCATGGTGGTCGGCATCCTCGGCGCGGTGGCCCAGTCCGACCTGAAGCGCCTCTTCTCGTTCACCCTGGTCAGTCACATCGGCTACATGATCTTCGGGGTGGCGTTGAGCACCGTAGCCGGCCTCTCCGGCGCGATCTTCTACGTGGTGCACCACATCACCATCCAGACCACGCTGTTCCTCGTCGCCGGCCTGGTCGAGGAGCGTGCCGGCAGCACCGACCTGCGTCGTATCGGCGGGTTGGCCCGGGTGGCGCCGCTGCTGGGCGTGCTCTTCTTCATCCCGGCCATGAATCTCGCCGGCGTACCACCGTTCTCCGGCTTCCTCGGCAAGCTCGGCCTGCTCCAGGCCGGGGTGGCCGCCGGCGGGCCGCTGCCCGGGGTGCTGGTCGCGGCCGGCACGCTGACCAGCCTGCTCACCCTGTACGTGGCGTCCCGGGTGTGGAACATCGCCTTCTGGCGCGCGCCCCGGCTGGCCACCAGCGAGCCGGGGATCCAGCTGCCGAGGCTGATGGTGGGCGCCACAGTGGCCCTGGTCGCCCTCGGGCTCGCGTTGACAGTGCTGGCCGGTCCGCTCTTCGACGTCACCACCGACGCGGCTTCAGACCTGAGGCTGCGCACCCCGTACGTCCGTGCCGTGCTGCCGGGCGGTGTGCCGTGACCGGCCCCCCGGAGCCGGCTCCCGACACCCCCGGGCCCGCCATCGTGGGGCGAGGGCGGCTCGGGCGCTGGCGGGACCAGGCGGTGGCGCTCGGGTGGCTGGTGGTGGTCTGGATCCTGCTCTGGGGTGACGTCAACTGGGCCAACCTGATCGGTGGCCTGTTGGTGGGTGCGGCCGTGCTGGTGTTCTACCCGCTGCCGGCGGTCAGCTTCGGTGGCCGGTTGCGACCGTGGGCGCTGCTGGTGTTCGCGGGCCGGTTCGCCGTCGAGCTGGTCAGCGCGAGCCTGCACATCGCCCGGATCGCCGTGCAGCCCGGCTACCGACCGCGCGGGGCGATCATCGGGGTCCGATTGCGGGTGGCCACCGACCTGAACCTGGCGCTCACCGCCGAGGCGGTCTCGTTGGTGCCGGGCACGTTGATCCTCGAGGTGGACCGGGACTCCGGAACTCTCTACCTGCACGTCCTGGACACCCACAGTCCCAGGGACCTGGACGTGGCCCGGGCCCGCACGCTCACCGTCGAGCGGCGAATCGTCCGCGCGATCGGCTCCACCAGCGAACTGCGCCGACTCGACGTCACCTCACCCGAGAAGGGAACCCGCCCGTGACCACCTTCCTGGCCGTCGTCCTCACCGCACTGCTGTCGGTCACCGCGCTCCTCGCGCTGGCCCGGCTCTACCGTGGCCCGTCGCTGGTCGACCGGGTGATCGCCGCGGACATGCTGCTCGCCACGATGGTCGCCGGGGTGGGCGCCGAGGCGGCGGTCAACCGGCACGCCACCACGCTGCCCGTGCTGGTGGTGCTCTCCCTGCTCGGCTTCGTGGGCTCGGTGTCGCTGGTCCGCTTCGCCGTCCGGGAGCAGCAGTGATCGCGACGATCGCGGACTGGCTCGGCGCCGGTTGTCTGGTGGCCGGCGCGCTGCTCGCCCTGGCCGCCGGGATCGGCGTACTGCGGTTCCCGGACGCGCTGTCCCGGATGCACGCGGCCACCAAACCACAGGTGCTCGGGGTGCTCCTGTTGCTGCTGGGCATCGCGTTGCGGCTGCGGTCCCCGGCGGACCTGGGCATGATCCTGCTGGTGGCGGTCTTCCAGTTGTCCACCGCGCCGGTCGCGGCGCAGATGATCGGGCGGGCCGCGTACCGGTCGGGGCGGCTTGACCGGAGCCTGCTCGACGCCGATGAGCTGGCCGAACGCGGATCAGGTGGTGGATCGGCGGGCCCGGCGTGAACGGCCCCGGGCGGTTCCGGTGAACCGGACGATCCGCTCCTTCGGCCCACCCCCAGCGGAGTCCCAGCCAGCGCCGATAAAATAGCGGCATGATCGACTCTTCTGCCCAGGAGGGCAGCAGTAGCCAGCCGGGTCGTGCCCGGCATATCCCCGTACCGACGACCCCGGGAGCCCTGAGCGACCCGTGTTGATCGTCGTTGGTCTCCTTCTGATCATTGTTCTCACTGCCGCCACCGGCTACTTCGTGGCGCAGGAGTTCGGCTACGTCGCCGTGGACCGGGGCAAGCTGCGCCAGCTCGCCGACGACGGCGATCCAGCCGCCGCCCGGGCCCTGACCGTCACCAGCCGGCTCTCCTTCATGCTCTCCGGCGCGCAACTCGGCATCACCGTCACCGCCCTGCTGGTCGGTTACGTCGCCGAGCCGTACCTGGGCGGCGGACTCGCCGACCTCCTCGGCGTAGCCGGCGTCAGCGAGGCGGTCAGCCTGCCGCTGTCGGTGGCGTTGGCCCTGGTCATCGCCACCATCGTGCAGATGGTCCTCGGTGAGCTGGCCCCGAAGAACCTGGCCATCGCGCGGGCCGAGCAACTGGCTCGGGCGCTGAGCCGGTCCACCCTCATCTACCTGGCCGTCGCCGGGCCGCTGATCCGGCTCTTCGACCGGGCCTCGGTCCGGCTGCTGCGCCGGATCGGCATCGAACCGATCGAGGAACTGCCCAGCGGCGCCACCCCGGCCGACCTGGAACAGATCATCGCCGAGTCCCGCGAGGAGGGCAGCCTCGACGCCGAGATGTCCACGCTGCTCGACCGAGGTCTGGACTTCCGCGAGCTGACCGCCGGCGAGGCCATGGTGCCCCGCGTCGACGTGCACACCCTCCGGGCGCACGAACCGGTGAGCCGGGTGGTCGAGCTGCTGGACACCGGCCACTCCCGCTTCCCGGTACGCGGTGCGGAGGGCGTCGACGACCTGCTCGGCATCGTCGGTATCGCCGACGTGCTCGGCGTACCCCCGGCGGAGCGGGCCACCACACCGGTGAGCGCGGTGGCCGGGCCGCCGCTGCTCGTACCGGAGACGTTGCCCCTGCCCACAGTGCTCGACCGCCTGCGGTCCGGGCACCGGCAGATGGCGTGCGTGGTCGACGAGTACGGCGGCTTCGCCGGCGTCATCACGCTCGAGGACATCGCCGAGGAACTGGTCGGCCCGATCCGCGACGAGGACGACCCACCGGACCGGGCACCCGCCCGGCAGGACGACGGGTCCTGGGTGGTGCCGGCCCGCTGGCGGATCGACGAGGTCGCCGACAGCACCGGCATCGCCCTGCCCGAGGCCCCCGAGTACGACACCCTGTCCGGGTTGGTGATGCGGGAGCTGGGCCGGGTGCCCGAGGTCGGTGACCGATTGGAGATCAGCCTGCAACCCGAGGGCGCGGACGGCGAGGTCAACGAGGCGGAGCCCCGGGCGCTGGTCGAGGTGCTGGCCGTGGACCGGCACGTGGCCGACTCGGTGCGGTTGCAGCTGACCAAACCCGAGGTGACCGCATGAGCCCCGGGATCGCACTGTTCAGTTCGGTGATCCTGCTGGCGCTGAACGGGTTCTTCGTGGCCGCCGAGTTCGCCCTGGTGGCCAGCAAGCGCTACCGCCTGGAACAGGCGGCGGCAAACGGTGGCCGGGCGGCACGGGCCGCGTTGGATGGCGTCCGCGAGCTGTCGCTGATGCTGGCCGGCGCGCAGCTCGGCATCACGTTGTGCACCCTGGGTCTCGGCGCGCTGGCCGAGCCGGCGATCGAGCACCTGCTCAGCCCTCTGCTGCACGCGGTGGGTCTGCCGGACGCTGCCAGTCACCTGATCGCCCTGGTCTTCGCCCTCGGGGTGGTGACCTTCCTGCACCTGGTGGTGGGGGAGATGGCACCGAAGTCGTGGGCGATCACCGACGCGGAGCGCTCGGCGACGCTGCTCGCGTTGCCGTTCCGCGCCTTCGCCCGGGTTTCCCGGCCGGTGCTCTCCGCACTGAACGCCCTGGCCAACGCGATCCTGCGGCTGTTCGGCGTGAATCAGCAGGACCAGCTCGCCCAGGTGCACGGCCCGGACGAGCTGCGGATGCTGCTGGAGCAGTCCCGGGAGCACGGGCTGCTCGGTGCTGAGCAGCACCAGCTGCTGACCAGCATGCTGGAGTTGCAGGGCACGTCGGTGGCGCAGGTGATGGAACCGTTCGCGACCATGGTCACCGTCCGCCGCGACGACCCGGCCGAGCGGATCGAGGAGGTCAGCCGGGACAGCGGCCGATCCCGGCTCGCGGTGCTCGACGAGGCGGGCGACGTGTGCGGGCTCGTGCACGTGCGGGAGGCGGTACGGGTGGTCACCACCGGCCGGGTCGCCACCGCCGGGGAGCTGATGACCCCCGCGTTCACCCTGCCCGCGACGTCCTCGGTCACCGAGGCGGTGGCGGCGATGCGGGCCCGGCAGTCACAGCTCGCGCTGGTCCGCAACGGCGGTGGCCCGGCCCGGCCGATCGGTTTCGTGGCCTTGGAGGACCTCCTGGAGGAGGTCATCGGGGAGTTCGACGACGAGACCGACACGGTGCCCCGCGGGCGGCGGTTGCGCTGACCCCTACGACCCGGCCGCGCCGAGGAGGCGCGGCCGGGTCGAGGATGCGTGGCCGGGTCGGCGCGGCAAGCTTGAGGTCACCTCGACCGGGTAGGCGCGCCGGGTGGGGCCGGCACGGCCCCCGTCCCGGGAGGGGGGCGTGCGGTGCGGCTGACGGGAGTGTCCCCGGAGTCCGGTGGGACCGGGCTCTCCGTGCAGACCACGCTGCCCAACCCGAGTACCCGACCGGGCCTGCGCCTGCCCGGGCGGGTGACCCTCGCGGCCGGCCCGGACAACGTGCTGGTGCGGCACATCCGACTCGGCCTGGTCACCACCGTCGAGCCGGACGACCCGTCCGCGCCCCGGCGTCTCATGCAGTTCTTCGACCTGCCGATCGCCGGCCGGTTCGTCGTACCGGCCGGTCGGCGGCGGGCTGTCGACTTCGCGTTCCCGCTGCCGTGGGAGACCCCGGTGACCACCTTCGGTGGGGTGCCGCTGCTGAGCCTGCGGATGGGTCTGCGGACCGAGGTGTCCCTCGACCCCGATCTCGACCAGGGGGCCATGGTGCCGGTCTTCGTGCACCCGATCCCCACCCAGCAGCACGTGCTGGCGGCGCTGGACACCCTCGGCTTCATGATCCGCCAGTCCGGGTTGCAGGAGGGCGGGCTGCCGGGGGTGGAACACACCCTGCCGTTGCACCAGCGCTGGGGCTACTGGGTCGGACCGCTCTACGCCGGCCCGATCACCGAGCTGGAAGTGATCTTCGTGACCAACTCGGCGGGTCTGGAGGCGATCCTCTGGATGGACCGCCGGCTGGCGCTGGCCGGCATCACCCACCAGAGCATCAGCCGGTTCCGGATCTGGCACGAGGGCGCCGACCGGCGGGACTGGGTCGCCACTGTGGACGGCTGGATCCGCCAGGCGATCAACCGGCACGCCGCCGCTGCCGCACACGCCGACTGGTCAGCGCAGATCGCGGGATCGGCCCATGTCAGCCGCCACCCCGACGAGCCGATCCGACCGGGTTACGGCCTCGGCGGCACAGCCGGCGGCGCCGGCATAGGAGGCGGCGGCTCCGGCGGCGGCGACGGCACGTGAACTCCCCAGCCCCGCCCTGCCCGCCCCTTCGCGCTGCCCGCCCCGCGCCGCCCCCGCGCCGACCCCGCGCTGTCCTACGGCCCGTCGATCATGGAGTTGTGGTGGGATGAACATCCCGTTTCGCGCCTTTCGTGAGGCACCACAACTCCAAGATCGACGCGTGCGGAGGACGTGACATCGCTGACCTCCGCGATCTTGCACTTTCTGCGGCGACAAATTCGTAGAAAGCGCGCGTTTCGTCAACCGAAAGTGCAAGATCGCGGGCTGCGGGCTGCGGGCTGCGGGCTGCGGGCTGCGGGCTGCGGGCTGCGGGCTGCGGGGCTGCGGGGCTGCGGGCGGGCGGGAGCGGGGGCGGGCGCGGGGGGCGCGGGGTCAGCCGGCGGTGGCGGTGGCCAGCTTGAGGCTGAAGGCCAGGAACAGGGCTGCCACGGCGGTGGTGCCGCCGGCCGCCAGGCGGCGGCGTTGGCGGAACTGGGCGGCCAGGAAGGTGCCCGCGAAGATCAACGCGGTCAGGTAGAGCACGCTGGTCACCTGCGCGATCAGCCCGAGCAGCAGGAACGACAGCGCCGGCCACGCGTAACCGGGGTCGACGAACTGGATGAAGAACGAGATGAAGAACAGGATCGCCTTCGGGTTCAGCAGGCTGATCACCAGCGCCTTTCGGAACGGGCTGCGCATCGCCGCCGGCTCCGCGGCGTCGATGAGCCGCGGCGTGCTCGGGTCGTTGCGGTCGCGCCAGCGCCGCACGGCGCCGAGCAGCATGGTCACCCCGACATAACCGAGGTACGCGGCACCGGCGTACTTGATCACCATGAACAGCGGCGGGTACGCCTTGAGCAACGACGCCACCCCGGCGGCGGAGAGGAACATCAGCACCCCGTCGCCGACGAACACGCCCGCGGCGGCCCGGTAGCCGACCGCGACGCCTCGTTTGGCGGCGGTGGAGAGCACGAAGAGTGAGTTCGGCCCGGGCAGCAGGATGATGGCCACGGTGCCCAGCACGTACGTCCAGATGTCGGTGATCCCCAGCACGCCCGCCATCATCACGCCACCGGTGCCGTCCGCAGAAGTCTTTCCCGCAGCCTGGCCTGTGCGTTCGGCCACTCGTCGACGGTCATCGCGTACTGCACGGTGTCCCGCCAGGAGCCGTCCAGGCGTTGTCGGTGCATTCGCAGCACCCCTTCCCGGGTCGCCCCGAGCCGTTCGATGGCCGCCTGGGAGCGAACGTTGCGGATGTCGGTGTGCCAGGTGACCCGTACCGCGCCCAGGTCGTCGAAGGCCCGACCGAGCAGCAGCAACTTCGCCTCGGTGTTGATCCCGGTACGCCACCAGGGCCGGCCGAGGAAGGTGTGCCCGATGGCCACCGCCCGCCGCTCCGGGTCGATCTCGTAGTAGGACGTGCTGCCCACCACCGCCCCGGTCGCCGTGCACCGCTGCACCCAGGCCACCCGCTCGCCCCGGTGCTGGGCGGCCAGGGCGGTGCCGATCACCTCGGCGGTTTCGGCGGGGACGGCGGGCGGCGCGACGTTGAGGTGTCGCCACACCTCAGGGTCCGTGGTGGCGGCGTGCAACTCGTCGGTGTGCGCGAGGTCCAGCGGCTCCAGCCGAACGTGCTCGCCGTGCAGCGGCACCGGGTCGTGCCAGGGTGTGCGGGGCGTCCGCAGGTACGCCGGCAGCGGCGCGGTGACTCCGGCGTCCGGCTCGGGTGCCCCGGCGGTCAGTCGCAGCGGCAGCACGCCGGCCCAGTGCGGCAGGTCCAGGTCGGCCTCGTCCTCGCGGACCCCTCCGGTGCGGGCCCGGACGGACACCTCGCGCAGTGGTAGCGCCAGTACGGCGGTCTCGGCCAACTCGCGACGGCTGGGCGGACGAGTGGCGGTGCTGCGTCCCGCGCCGACCTTCTCGACCAGCGCGGTGAGCATGGCGAGCTTCTCCCGCTCGTCGGTGACCAGTCGGGCGGTGCCGTGCGCGACGATCGAGCGGTAGTTGGCGCTGTGGTGGAACTGGGAGCGGGCGTAGACCAGCCCGTCGAGAATCGTCACCGCGACGCAGACCGGCAACCCGTCGTCGCCCCGGGCGGCGAGCAGCGGCCGACTGCCGGTGGAGCCGTGCAGGTAGAGCGTGTCGCCGATGCGGACGTGCAGGGTGGGCAGCACCCGTGGCTGGCCGTCGACGGTGAAGCTGAGCGCGCAGTCGTACGCCTCGTCGAGCACGGCGTGGGCGGCGGCCTGGTCGTAGCTCATCTTGTCGCGGGAGCGGTGGGGTGTGGTCCGGGCGGTGGGTGGATACATGCGCTCGCCCCTTTGTTCTAGTACAATCTCTTGTTTGTGTCAGCACAGTATCAGCTCACCGGGACGACAGCCGTCGAGATTTCGGCCAGCATCGAGTCGGGCATCCGTACCGGCGCCCTGTCACCGGGAGCCGCCCTGCCGCCCGTGCGGGCGCTCGCCACCGAGTTGGGTGTCAGCCCCGCCACCGTCGCCCGCGCCTACCAGGAACTACGCCAGCGCGGACTGCTCGCCACCGCTGGCCGGCACGGCACCCGGGTGCGCCCCCGCCCGCCGGTGGCCGCCCGTCGCTCCGCACTGCGTCCCCCACCGTTGCCCGGCGCCCGGGACCTGTCCCGCGGTGAACCCGACCCCCGTCTGCTGCCCCCGCTGGGCCCGCACCTGGCGGCGCTCGCCGGCGAGAACGGCCCGTCGGTCGGCTACTCCGATGCCGGAGTCCTGCCCGAACTGGCCGAGACGGCCCGCGCCCGGCTGCGTGCCGACGGCGTACCGGCCGGGGAGTTGACCCTGACCGGCGGTGCGCTGGACGGCATCGAGCGGTTGCTCGGCGCCCACCTGCGCCCCGGCGACGCGGTGGCGGTCGAGGACCCGGGCTGGGCCAACCTGCTCGACCTCGTCGCCGCGCTGGGCCTGCGCCCGATCGGCGTACCAGTGGACGACGAAGGGCCGCTGGTCGCCGGGGTGGCCGCGGCGCTCGCCGCCGGGGCGCGGGCGCTGATCGTCACCAGCCGGGCACAGAATCCGACCGGTGCCGCCGTCTCCGCGGACCGCGCCGAGGCGCTGCGGACGCTCCTCGCCGGCCGACGGGACCTGCTGTTGATCGAGGACGACCACGCTGCCGAACTGGCCCTCGTACCCCTGCACCCGCTCGCCGGTGCGACAGCGAGTTGGGCCTTCCTCCGCTCGGTGAGCAAGCCCTTCGGCCCGGACCTACGGCTTGCGGTGCTGGTTGGCGACGAAACGACAGTGGCCCGGGTGAGCGGTCGTACCCGGGTCGGTGCCGGCTGGGTCTCCACAGTGCTGCAACGTCTGGTGCTCGCCCTCTGGCGGGACCCGGCGGTCACCGAGTTGGTGCAGCGGGCGGCGCAGAGCTACGAGCAGCGCCGCGAGGGGCTGCTCGCCGCTCTGGCCGATCGCGGCCTGACCGCACACGGTCGCAGCGGCATCAACGTCTGGCTGCCGGTCGCGGACGAGACCAGCACTGTGACAGCGCTCCGCGACGCCGGCTGGGCGGTGGCCCCCGGCGCGCTCTACCGGATCGCCGCCCCGCCGGCCCTGCGCATCACCGTCAGTTCCCTGGACATCGCCGACCTGGCCCCGCTGGCCGCCGCCCTGACCCACGCCGAAAACCCACCCCCCACCAAAGGCTTCCCCACCTGACCCCCGCCCTCGCCCCCCGCGCGCCCCGCCCCCGCCCCCGCCCCGCCCCGCCCCGCCCCGCCCCGCCCCCGCGATCTTGCAGTTTCGGTTGGCGAAATGTCGGGCCTGTGGAGGTTCGTCGGCGCAGAAAGTGCAAGATCGCGGGGATTCGGGACGGCGGGGACGGGTATGCGGGCGCCCGGAGGTGGGGGACATGGCTTCAGGTGGGGCTCGTAAGGGGATCTGGATCGCCATTGCGGTGGCGATCATCATCATCGTCATCGTGCTGATCGCGATCGCGTCCGGCGGCGACGGCGGTGGAAACGGGTACTGACGCGTCGCGGCCGGGGCGTATCCGGCGGTGAGCATCGAACGGGTATATAACAGTCGGCATGGCCGAGCAGACCGGGAGTGCTCCGGGCGCCCAGCGGTTCATCCCGCCCGACGCCGACACCATCGACGACCTGCGCACCGCCGCAGGCGGCTGCCGGGGCTGCGAGCTGTACCGGGACGCCTCGCAGACGGTCTTCGGCCGGGGTGACGAGAGCGCCCGCGTGGTGCTCGTCGGCGAGCAGCCCGGCGACATGGAGGACCAGAAAGGGCTGCCCTTCGTCGGCCCGGCCGGCCGCCTGCTGCGCCGCGCGGTCGACGACGCCGGACTGGACCCGGGCCACCTTTACCTGACAAATGCCGTAAAGCACTTCCGTTTTGAGCTGCGCGGCAAGCGGCGGATCCACCAGACCCCGGACCAGGCGCACATCACCGCCTGCCGCCCCTGGTTGGTCGCCGAGTTCGCCCGGCTGCGTCCGGAGGTCGTGGTGGTGCTCGGCGCGACCGCCGCCAAGGCGTTGCTCGGCCCGTCCTTCCGGGTGACCCGGCAGCGGGGCGAGCTGCTGCCCTGGCCGGAGTCGGCCCAACATCCCGCGGACTTCGAGCAGGTGCCGGTGGACAACGCCGGAAAGCGGGCCGACGCGCCGCAGGCTCGGCTGTTGGCCACCATCCACCCGTCCGCCGTCCTGCGGGCCGACGACCAGGACAAGGCGTACGAGGGGCTGGTCGCCGACCTCACCGTCGTCACCCGCGCCCTGCCTGCCTAGCTGGCGACCAGGGCCTACCGCGGCCCGAGCCGGCGGAAATTGCCGCCCGGGTCGCGCGCCGAGGCGATACCCGTCGGAAACGGCGATGCGTGAACCGCGTAACAGATCCTCTGCAGACTCATGCGAGTCGATCTTGTAGGGGAGGCCGTTATGAGCGATCAGACGCAGTCGATGGTCAGCCGGCGTGGGTTCCTGCGTACGGTCGGAATCAGCGGTGGTGCCGGAGCGATGCTCGCCACCATGGGCGCCATGGGGCTGGCCCCCAGCGCGGCGGCCTCGGTCACCCCGGCATTCCGGCCGCCGGAACCCTCCGACTTCACTCTCAGCGGGCGGTCGGGCGCCAGCGTGGTCGTGCTCGGCGGCGGCATCGCCGGGCTCACCACGGCGTACGAGTTGGGCAAGGCCGGCTATCACTGCACCGTCCTGGAGGCGCGGCACCGCGTCGGTGGGCGGAACCTGACCATTCGGGGCGGCGACGTCGAGACCGACCTCGACGGACGCACCCAGCGGGCCGGCTTCTCCGACGGGGTCTACTTCAACGCCGGGCCGGGCCGCATCGCACAGTGGATGGTCACGATGGACTACTGCCGGGAACTCGGCGTACCCATCGAGGTCTTCACCAACCAGAACGCCGACGTCTGGATCTACAACGAGTCCGCCGGGATGACCGAGCCGGTCCGGTACCGCACCGCCAAGGCCGACGTGTACGGCTACGTCTCGGAGCTGCTCGCCAAGGCCACCGACCAGGGCGCGCTGGACGCCCGGCTCACCACCGAGGACCGTGACCGGCTGCTGTCGTTCCTGCAGAGCTTCGGCGCGATCGGCGGACGGACCAGCGACTGGGCGTACACCGGGACCAACCGTCGCGGCTTCTCCGCGTATCCCGGTGCGGGTAACGACGTGGGGAGTCCGCTCGGTGCGCCGCCGGCGCTCGCCGACGTGTTCGCCAGCAACATCGGCCGGTACTTCTCCTTCGAGTTCGGCTACGACCAGGCCATGCTGATGTTCCAGCCGGTCGGCGGGATGGACCAGATCCCCCGAGCCCTGGCCCGCGCGGTGGGCCCGCACCGGATCCGACTCAACGCCGAGGTCACCGGGGTGACCGACCGGGGCAGCCGGGTCGAGGTGACCTATCGGCAGGGCGGCCGGCAGTCGCAGATCACCGCCGACTACTGCGTGGCGGCGCTACCGCCGCACCTGATGGCCCGGGTGCCGCACAATCTCGGCACGGCGGTGACCGCGGCCCTGGCCGATTTTCCGGTCACCGCCTCCGGGAAGATCGGCCTGGAATACCGCAGCCGCTGGTGGGAGACCGATCAGCGGATCTACGGCGGCATCACCGAGACCGACCTGGACCTGTCGCACATCTGGTACCCGTCCTACGGCTTCCACGGGAAGCGCGGCCTGGTGGTCGGGTACTACAACACCGGGGCGAACGCCAGGGCGTACAGCGGGCTCACGCCGGAGCAGCGCAGCGAGCGCGCGATCAGCCAGGGTGTGAAGATCCACGGTGACAAGTACCGCAGTGAGCTGGTCACCTCGTACTCCCACGCCTGGGACCGGACCCGCTACATCGAGGGCGCCTGGACGTCGCCCCGGTACGGCACGGCCGGCTACAACCTGCTGCTCCAGCCGGCCGGGCGGGTCTACTTCGCCGGGGACTGGCTCAGCCACGAGGTGGCCTGGCAGCACGGCGCTTTCGTGGCGGCGCGTTCGGCGGTCTCCGCGCTGCACCAGCGGGTGATGGCCGGCTGACCCTGAGCTGTGCAGATCTTGGACAGTTTCCGTCAGCGGATGACGGAAACTGTCCAAGATTGACGGTGCGTCGCGGATCGAGTGGCTGGGTAACCGGTGTCGATGGACATTGACAACGGGGAGCGTCGGGTGGGTGTGGCCGCCGGGCGGCGCGGGAGATGGAAGCGGTTCTTCGAGCGGGCGCCCGGCTTGCAGCTCATGGCCGTCTACTGGGTGCCGATGACGGTGCTCATCGGGCTGCCGGTGCGCTGGCTCCTCGACCGGCAGGAGCCGCTGGTCGAGGCCGTGCTGAACGGTGCGCTGAACCTCGTCTGGGTCGGCCCCGCCGTGTACTTCAGTCGGTGGAGCGCGGGCGAGCAGGCCGCCCGGCGCGATCCCGAGGGGTACGCGCTGCGCCAGGCAGTGCACACCAGCGCCGTGCCCGCGGACGAGGCCACACGGGCCATACTGCCCCGCTATCTGGTCGAGCAGCGGCGGGCCACCTGGGCAGCGCTGCTGGCCATCCTGGGCATCTGCCTCGGGCTGGTCCTGCTCGCTCTGCTCGCCGCCGACAACGAGGGCTTCGCGGTGATCTTCGGTGTGGTCGCCGCCGTCAGTGTGGTCGTCGCCGCACGCACCCTGACCCGGATCCGTCGGCTGGCATCCCTGCTGGCCGCGCCCAACCCACCACAACCGCGCGGGTAGGACGATTTCCCGCCCGCCGCCCGCCGCCCGCCGCCCGCCGCCCGCCGCCCGCCGCCCGCCGCCCGCCGCCCGCCGCCCGCCGCCCGCCGGGAACCGGCTGTCGGTTCGGCTGTCGGCAAAACCCACTGCCGCTGGTAGGTGTGGGTGCGCGAGGATGAGCCACCCCTTCCGACAGGAGCGCCGATGGCGACCGACCTGACCGCGCCGCGTACCGTCGCCCGACCCGACGTCGCGTCGATCCAGCGGCGTACCCTGCGGCTGCTCTTCACCACCCAGATCATCGGCGGGATCGGCGTGACCATCGGCATCGCCGTGGGCGCGCTGCTCGCGGCACGGATCGCCGGGACCGCGGTGGCCGGTGTCGCGCAGAGCGCCGGGGTGGTCGGTGCTGCGCTGCTCGCCGTCCCGGTCACCCGGATCATGGCGCGGCACGGCCGCCGGCCGGGCCTGGTGCTGGCGTACGCGATCGGCGCCGTCGGTGGTCTGCTGGTGGTGCTGGCCGCGGCCACCCGCTGGGTGCCGCTGCTCTTCCTCGGCATGCTGCTCTTCGGCGGGGGCACCGCGGCGAACCTCCAGGCCCGCTACACGGCCGTGGACCTCGCCGAGCCGGTCCGCCGAGGGCGGCAGCTCTCCCTGATCGTCTGGGCCACCACCATCGGTGCGGTGGCCGCGCCGAACTTCGCCGCGCTGGCCGACCGCGTCACCACCGGCTGGGGGTTGCCCCCGTTGGCCGGCCCGTTCGCGTTCAGCGCGGCCGCGTTCGTGTTGGCTGCCGTCGTACTCCTCGGGTTGCTCCGGCCCGACCCGCTGCTCGCGGCGCGGCGGCTCGCGGCGGCCGACGCACCGGCCGCCGATCTGCCGCCGGCCGCCGACGCGACGGCGACCGCTGTGGCGGCCGAGGCGCCGGCGGCGGGTGGCGACGCGACGCCGGCCGCCGCGCCGGTCAAGGTGCGCGTGCCGCGCGGCGCCGGGATGCGTGCGGCCTGGTCGGTGGTACGCGGACAGCCCGCCGCCCGACTCGGCATCGCCGCCGTGGCGGTGGGTCACCTGGTGATGGTGGCGGTGATGGCGATGACCCCGGTCCGGCTCGGTGAGTCGCACGCCGACGCCGACGTGTTGCGGCTGGTCGGCATCGTGCTGAGCCTGCACATCGCCGGCATGTACGCGTTCTCCCCGGTGGTGGGTTGGCTCACCGACCGGCTCGGTCGACGGGCGGTGATCCTCGGTGGGGTCGGCCTGCTGCTGGCCGCCTGCGCGGTCGCCGGCACCGCCGGGCACCACACGCCTCGGCTCTCGGTCGGTCTGGTTCTGCTCGGGTTGGGCTGGTCGGGGACGATGGTGGCCGGCTCGACCCTGCTGTCCGAGTCGGTGGCGGCTGCCGTGCGGCCGAGCGTTCAGGGGCTGTCCGACCTGATCATGGGGTTGGCCGGGGCCGGGGCTGCCGTGGTCAGCGGGTTTGTCATGCAGTTCGCCGGTTATCCCGTGCTCACCCTGCTCGCAGCGGTCGCGGCGGCGCCCCTGGTGGCGCTAGCGTTGCGCCCGGTGCCGACCGGGGCACCGGACGAGGAGGGCTGATCACTGTGCGGCTGACCGACTTCTGGACGCGGCTGGACGAGGCGTTCGGGCCCGGCTACGCGGCCAGCATCGCCCGCGATCAGGTGCTGTCCCAGCTCGGCGGGCGGACCATCGAGCAGGCCCTGGCATCGGGGGAGCAGACGCACGTGGTGTGGCGGGCGGTTTGTGCCGCGTACCCCGACCGCGTGCCCGCGCGACTACGCTGAGCAGCCTTTTTGCCGGTTCCGCGTGTCGCTTGTCGAGTCGTACACCTGTTCGGCTATTGTCCACAGCGGGGTGCTCGTCCACAGCTCGCGGCCCGTCGGCTGGTTTTCTGTCGGACCTAGCGCCTAGCGTGTCCGCGTGACGCGAAGCTCAGCAAAGACGCCGGCGAAGGCAGGGGTGGCAACCATGGCAGCAGGGCCTGACCGGGAGAAGGCACTCGACCTTGCTCTCGCTCAGATTGACAAGCAATTTGGCAAGGGCTCGGTGATGCGGTTGGGTGATCGGCCGGTCATCCAGACCGCGATCATTCCGACCGGCTCCATCGCGCTCGACGTGGCCCTCGGCATTGGCGGCCTGCCCCGTGGCCGGGTGGTCGAGATCTACGGTCCCGAGTCCAGCGGTAAGACCACTGTGGCACTGCACGCGGTGGCCAACGCCCAGCGCAACGGCGGCATCGCCGCCTTCATCGACGCCGAGCACGCGCTCGACCCGGAGTACGCGAAGGCCCTCGGCGTCGACACCGACGCGATGCTGGTCTCCCAGCCGGACACCGGCGAGCAGGCGCTGGAGATCGCGGACATGCTGATCCGCTCCGGCGCTCTGGACATCATCGTGATCGACTCGGTGGCGGCCCTGGTGCCACGCGCCGAGATCGAGGGCGAGATGGGCGACAGCCACGTGGGCCTCCAGGCCCGGCTGATGAGCCAGGCGCTCCGGAAGATCACCGGTGTTCTCAGCAACACCGGCACCACGGCGATCTTCATCAACCAGCTGCGGGAAAAGATCGGTGTCATGTTCGGCAGCCCGGAGACCACCACCGGTGGTCGGGCGCTGAAGTTCTACGCCTCGGTCCGGCTCGACGTGCGACGCATCGAGAGCCTCAAGGACGGCACCGACGTGGTCGGTAACCGCACCCGGGTCAAGGTCGTGAAGAACAAGGTCGCCGCGCCGTTCAAGCAGGCCGAGTTCGACATCATGTACGGCAAGGGCATCTCGCGTGAGGGCTCGCTGATCGACGTCGGCGTGGAGCAGG
This sequence comes from Micromonospora sp. NPDC049089, assembly GCF_040648775.1. NCBI lineage: Bacteria > Bacillati > Actinomycetota > Actinomycetes > Micromonosporales > Micromonosporaceae > Micromonospora > Micromonospora sp. NPDC049089. The sequence goes on along the minus strand of NZ_JBEZEH010000009.1, from coordinate 4,050 downwards.
CGATCATCCGCAAGTCCGGAGCGTGGTACACGTACGACGGCGACCAGCTCGGCCAGGGCAAGGAGAAGGCCCGGGAGTTCCTGAAGGAAAACCCGGACGTGGCCGCCGAGATCGAGAAGAAGATCCTGGAGAAGCTCGGCGTCGGGGTCGGCGCGGGTGACGCCGCCGGTGGCCCGGAGCTGCCGCCGGTCGACTTCTGACCGGTCGCTGACCCATGGCAGGACGACGCGCTCGTACGGGGCGGGGCTGGGATGCCAGTCCGCCTCGTACGGGCGACGCCACCGATGCACCCCGCCCTCGCCGAGGCCGCCGGGGTCGGTCCGAGGAGGCCGACTCCGTCGAGTCTCCGGCCCCTCCCCGCGACGAGTCCGAGGTGGCCCGCGAGATCTGTCTGCGCCAGCTTGCTGTCCGGCCCCGCACCCGGGCCGAGCTGGCCGGGGTGTTGGCGAAGCGGGGCATCTCCGAGGAGGTCTCGGCCGAGGTGCTCGACCGGTATGACGAGGTCGGCATCATCGACGACGCCGCGTTCGCCCGGGCCTGGGTGTCCAGCCGGCACAACGGCCGCGGCCTCGCTCGCCGGGCACTCGCCAACGAGCTGCGCCGCAAGGGCGTGGACGGCGAGGTGGCCACCGAGGCGCTGGGTGAGCTGGACGAGGAGACCGAGGCGGACACCGCCCGTGGTCTGGTGGAGCGCAAGCTGCGCACCGCCCGAGGCGAGCCGGACGCGGTCTTCCGCCGGCTGGTGGGCATGCTGGCCCGCAAGGGTTACCCACCCGGTGTGGCCATCCGGGCGGTGAAGGACGCGCTCGCCGCGCAGAGCGCCGAGGCGGCCGAGTTTGCCGAGCAGATCGACGCCGACGCTCTCGCCGACGCCGAGGGTGAGTTGGAGCGCGACAACCGTCTGGTCGAGTGAGCGGTCCGCTGCGACTCCCGATGGAGGTGCGGGCCCGATGTTGAAGGCATGTCTGAACGGCGGGCACGGCCGGGAGGCCCATCCGGCCGTGCCGCTGACGGCGGCGGAGCTGGCCGCCGACGCGGCCCGTTGCGCGGCGCTCGGCGTGGCGGCCGTCCATGTCCATCCCCGGGACGAGGCCGGTGCCGAGTCGCTGCGGCCGGCGGTGATCGCCGACGCGCTGACCGCGATCCGTGCCGCTCGGCCGGGGCTGCCGGTCGGGGTGAGCACCGGCGCCTGGATCTCGCCGGATCCGGCTGCCCGCGTGGCCGCCGTCCGGGCCTGGCCGGTGCTGCCCGACTTCGCCTCGGTCAACGCGCACGAGCCCGGTGCCGAGGCGGTCGCGGCTGCCCTGCACGAGCGTGGTGTGCTCGTCGAGGCAGGGCTGTGGACGCTCGACGCGGTCGCGGCGTACCGGCGGTGGCGGGTGCCGGCCGGGCGGGTTCTGGTCGAGTGCATGGCCGAGGACGTGGCTGTCGCGTTGGCCGACGCCTCCCGGATTCTCGCCGCGCTGCCGGCGGGCGCGCCGTCGGTGCTGCTGCACGGCGAGGGTCCGGCGACCTGGCCGGTCCTCGCCGAGGCGGTGCGCCGGGGTCTGGACACCCGAATCGGGCTCGAGGACACCCTGTGCCTGCCGGACGGCTCACCCGCCGGGGGCAACGCGGCACTGGTCGTCGCGGCGGTGGCGGTCGGAGCCGACTGACGTCTGGTGAGACGGTTCCGTCACACCTCGCTTGTCGTCGGCCGCGTCTGACAGTCGGCTGGACGGCGCTGAGCAGGCTCGACACGTCAAGGCCTCGGCAGCCTCGCGGAGTTTGTCCCCTCCTGTCCGCCGAGATATCAGCGCGCGGTGACGGTTCAACTTCTCTCCGTTCGGGGGGTTTGATCATGAGTCCTTGACCAGAACACCCCCGGAGACCTAGCCTCGCCATACAGGCTCACATTGCCCGACCAGCGCAGGCTAAGCGCACAACATAGATCGCGTAACAGAACAGCATCACTTTGGCCGACTCCGCGGCCTTTGGCGGCAGTTCCGGACAGGCCGGTCCGGAACGCTGCGACAACTGCACCCGGCCGCCGACGCTGCCCCATGGGCACCGCCGGCGGAGAAAGCTACCCACGGCCAGCCGCTCCGGTCGGGCGTCCACAGCCGCAGGAGTGTGCCCCCGGCACGGTCGCTGCGGTCTCGACGTTAGGGGAGGCGGCCATGGCGGGGCGGCGGCACAGGTTCAGCGGTAGACCCGACGGGGTCCCGGCATGAACGCGTTCGACGTCGTGCTCCTCGCGGCCGTCCTCGTCCTCGCGGTGGTGGTGATCGGGGCCGTGCTGGTCGGCATCCGGACACTGCGCCGGATGGGCGCCGCGCCGGCACCGGAGGATCCCGCCTTCATCGCCGAGAAGGACCGCCAGGAGCAGTCCCTGGCTGCCCTACGGACCGCGGCCGACGAGGCGAACAGCACGATCGACGTGGCGAAGTCAGCGGCCGCGGCGGCCCGTACCGAGGCGGCGGCGGCGAAGGCCGAGGCGAAGGCGGCCCGCGCCGAGGCACGGCGGGTCCTCGACGACGCCCGGGCCGAGGCGGACACCGTTCTGGAACGCGCCCACAAGCAGGCCGAGGCGGACGCCGAACAGTTGCGGACGGCAGCCCGGCGCAGCGGCGAGCGGGAGGTCGCCGTACTCGCCGCCACCACCCGGGAACAGGCCGCCGAGGTGGAACGTCGGGCAGCTCGGATGGACGAGCGGGAGCGGATGCACACCGAGGAGGTGGAGCGGTTCGCCGAGCGGGAGCGGCAGCTCACCGCCGCGAAAGCCGCCCTCGCCGCCCGGGAGGCCGCGCTCGCCCAGCGCGAGGCCGAGCTGGCCGAGTCGGAGGAGCTGCGCCGCCGGGAGCTGGAGAGGGTCGCCGGGCTCACCGCCGACTCCGCCCGTCTGGAGCTGGTCGACGCCATCGAGACGTCTGCCAAGCGGGAAGCGGCGCTGCTCGTGCGGGACATCGAGTCCGACGCGCGCAACACGGCCGAGCAGCGCGCCAGACACATCGTGGTGGACGCGATCCAGCGGGTCGCCAGCGAGCAGACCGCGGAGAGCGTGGTCAGCGTCCTGCACCTCCCCGGTGACGAGATGAAGGGGCGGATCATCGGCCGGGAAGGGCGCAACATCCGCGCCTTCGAGTCGGTGACCGGCGTCAACCTGATCATCGACGACACCCCCGAGGCGGTGCTGCTCTCCTGCTTCGACCCGGTTCGTCGCGAGGTGGGTCGGGTGACTCTGGAGAAGCTGGTCCTGGACGGGCGCATCCACCCGCACCGGATCGAGGAGGTCTACGACCTGGCCCGGCAGGAGGTGGAGCAGCTCTGCCTCCGTGCCGCCGAGGACGCCCTTGTCGAAGTCGGCATCACCGAGATCCACCCGGAGCTGGTGACGCTGCTCGGTCGGCTGCGTTACCGCACCTCGTACGGGCAGAACGTGCTCAAGCACCTGGTCGAGACCGCCCACATCGCCGGCATCATGGCCGCCGAGCTGCGGTTGGACGTGCCGATCATCAAACGGTCCGCGTTCCTGCACGACATCGGCAAGGCGCTCACCCACGAGGTGGAGGGCAGCCACGCCATCATCGGCGCGGACCTGGCCCGCAAATACGGCGAGCACGAGGACGTGGTGCACGCCATCGAGGCGCACCACAACGAGGTGCCCCCGCAGACCATCGAGGCCGTGCTCACCCAGGCTTCCGACGCCTGCTCGGGTGGTCGGCCGGGCGCGCGCCGGGAAAGCCTGGAGGCGTACGTCAAGCGGCTGGAGCGGATCGAGGAGATCGCGGCCGGCAAGCTCGGCGTGGACAGGGTCTTCGCCATGCAGGCCGGCCGCGAGATCCGGGTGATGGTCAAGCCGGACGACGTGGACGACATCGGGGCGGCGGTGCTGGCCCGCGACGTGGCCAAGCAGATCGAGGAGGAGCTGACCTACCCGGGTCAGATCCGGGTCACGGTGGTCCGCGAGTCCCGGGTCACCGAGATCGCCCGCTGAGTCGGCCCGGCCGCCCGACGAGCTGGTCCCGCTGGCGGCGTTCGACGAGGACCCGCAGGCCGACTGGTACGCCC
>NZ_JBEZEH010000008.1:0-70069 GCF_040648775.1 Micromonospora sp. NPDC049089 | reverse complement strand
TCCCCGGACTCGCGCCTAACGGGGATGGTAGGTCCTGTAGGCCGCATTGGCCTCCTCGAACGACTCAGGTCCCTCGTGGGAGATCACCCAGACGTGCTGATTCCGCGCCCGGTCCTTCCACGACCCATGGATCTCGAAACCGAGATCACGGCGCAGCGGGACGACCAAACGCTGCCACCTGTCCGCCCACTCATCCAGCAGCCCTGCCCGAATCGTGTAGATACGGATTTGCACCGACCGTGCCATACCTGTTGTCACCTCATCCGCAGCGCGACCCTGGGCGTTACGCCATCGACCCTAGTCGCCGCGGTGGCACCATGCCGGCCACACAATGCAGCGCTGTACACCGGGCCGCGCGCACGCGCTGCGGCTTACGGCCCCACGCTCACGCCAGAAGCCCGGGCCATCGACAGCCAGCAGCGATCAATGGATAGATATTGGTCAGAGAGTTGCGCTGACGGCAACACAGGCCAACTCGGGCAACCGACACCCCTCCCCCGAGATTGCACGACCGCAAATAACAGCGCCCTGATGGCGATGCTAGCGCGACAAAGAGATGCCGACCCGTCGGGCAGTTGCCTCCCGACGGGTCGGCGCACCAATAACCACGGCCATGCGCATAGCCGGTCGAGGTTACCTAAGGGCACGGCCAGCTAACTTCAGCATGACACACCTGCAAGCCATTTCGGAGAAGCTTGCGTTTGCAAATTTAATTCTTTGACACGGTGGAAATTCCGCCCAGAGCGAGCGCGAACACGTCCGCCAGAGCCTCTCTCACATCCGAATCTCTATCTATACGCGCCAACGATCTAAACCTCGCCGGGGAGATGTCGATAGTCGCAACTCCACCCCGACCTTCCCCACTCGCCATGGAGAAAAGGACAGCGCATCGATAAGCACGTATCTGGTCACCTCTCGCTTCCCGCATGAGAGGCAACACTAGAACACTCTCCTCCCTCACCTGAGCGCGAAAGGCATCGAGCGACGACCACCTGGTAGCGAAGCCGCTGCCCTCCGCGTCCCGTTGGATCTCCAGCAATGATTCAAAGCTGATGTGGCATACACGAAAATCCGGGTCTTGTTGTCTCACTATGGACATCAGACTTGCGAATCCCCTCGTTAGCAAGCTTCGACGATGCGGCCCCAAAGAACTTCCATGGAAGGCCTCGATATTTCACTCCGGCTCAGTCGCACGAGCATGGATGACGTTGAACAGTGATCGGCGTGTCGGGGTCCAGGCGGCCATCTCTTACACGGTTGACCACCTCATCGACCCTGTGGTGGCCGCCAAGAATGCGCCCATCTGGCGACACTAGGATCCCATCACCATGTTCAGCTTTGTTAATCCCGCCCACAAGGTCGTCATTGTCGAGCATTTCGTGATACCACTGCGAAGCGGGGTCGCGAGTCGACTGGCCGGGAGTGTACCTACCTTCAAGGTCTCCAGCCTTAATTGTTTCGCCGCAGTTGTGCACGAGCACCGGCGTTTTGCCGGCGACCACATAGTACGTGTGAACGTCGGCGACGGTGAGGTCTCGCATGGTTTGGTCGCCGGTGAAGCTGCGGACTGCGGCAACCGTCATCACCTCGCCGGTCGCGCTGTGTAGCCGCTCGGTAGGTTGGAGGTCCTTCGCGTCGGTCCACTCTCTGCGGGTCTCGCTCCAGAATGGGTGGTGCTGGGTGGTGTGGAGGGTGACGGTCTCACCGTTCTGGTCTAGGACGGTCAGATCGGTGAGGTCATTGTCTTGGTTCTCGTGCAGGTCGGTGACCGGCTTCTCGGTGGTTTCGCCTGTTTCCGGGTCGGTGGCGAGGACGAGGTCACCGACCGCGACGTTACCGATCGCACGGGAGGTGCCGTCAGCGAGGAGCACTGGGGTGGCGGGTGCGAAGCTGTGCAGACACCCGCCCTTGCCCTTAAAGCCTGTCCGCGCGCCCGCCGCGATTGATACTGCCGTGATGCCTGATTCTGTCCAGCTTGCAGCCGCGTCTTCCCAGTTTCCGTTGGCGGCACTTCTCCAAGTATTTCCGAATCCCTTGTAGGTGTTGACGACACCCATAGGCAGCGAAGTAACTGCGGATTTCCAGTTTGATGCGTAGGTCTTTCCTGCGTTACCGAGCGCGGTCGTGATCGACATCTTGCCGTCCATCACGGCGTTGAAGTCGTTATAGACGGAGGCCCACGAATCTTTGATCCGCACCGCCGTCGCCGTGATGGGGTCTACCACTGCGCGTTTCGCGCCAGTTAGCATTCCGCTGCCGATTTTGCCCCAGAAGCTCTTCTTGGGCTTCGAGGGCGGTGTCGCGGGGGAAGGCGGCACATAGGTGCCGGCTCCGTCGTTGATCCAAAGCAGGCCCGACGGGTCGCTGAGCGTGACCGGCGAGTTGATGGCATACGTGTAGGGGTTCCATTGTTGCGGGTCGGCGACGTCCATGATCGGGTCGACGGAGACGAACCGGCCTAGCACCTGGTCGTACTGCCGGGCGCCGATGTTGACGAGGTTGGTGGGGTCGTTATCGCCGCCGACGAAGCCTTTGTTGTTGGGCCAGGTGGGGTTTGCTCCGCGTGGGGTGCCGTAGGGGGTTTGGCGGCGGGTGGTGACGGACTGGGTGCCGGCGTTGATGGCGATCTGTTGTGTGCCTTGGTGGTCGCCGTAGAGCCAGGTCAGGTCGGTGATTGCTGAGCCTGCTGTGCGGCTGGCGACCGTAGTGCCGGCGAGGTTGTAGTAGCGGGTGCCAGTCTTAACGGTGCCTTGGAGGCGGATTTCCTGGCCGGGTAGGTACAGGGTGGTCGCGGTGGTGCCGCTGGTGGTGTCGCGGCGGATGAGCCGGATGCCGTTGGCGTCGTAGATGTTGGTTGCGATGTTCTTCCCGCCGGCGTTGACGGTGGCGAGTTTGCCTTCGGCGTTCCAGCCGAGGGTTTGGCTGTTGGTTCCGGTGGCGCAGTCGTTGGCGGTGTTGCCGGCGGGGCGGCAGGTGGTGTTGCCGGTGTTGTCGTAGGCGTACTTATTGACCACGTCGCTTTGGCCCGGTGCTTGCGTCGTCATCGCGGTCACGGCGTGCGGACGTACTACGTTCTGGCCTCCGGTGGGCGTAGCGTAGGTGCGGGTGGTTTCCCCTGCGGCGCTGTGGTTGGTCTCGGTCACCCGGGAGCCGGTGGTGGTAAACGTCCAGTCCTGCCAGTACGGTGCCGGCCCGGCGAGGTTCGCCACGCTAGGGTCGGTCTTGCAGCTCACCCCCGACTTCGGCGTCCAAGCGGACTTAAGGCGCCCGATTTCATCCTGGCGGAAGCACTGGATGTCCGTATTGCCAACTTGCGGTGTGTCCCTGATCGAGGTGATGTTGCCGGCGTCGTCGTGGTCGTAGTTGCGGTCTGAGACGGTGCCCGCCACGTTTTGCCGTTCGATGGTGGTGCGCTTGATCCTGCGGGTCGCCTCATCCCGGTAGATGGTGTCTTGGGTGTAGACACCGTTGGGCATCTTGTAGACCGACCCGTCGCGCTCACCGAAGGTGGTGTAGGTGGCGGTGGCCATGGTGCCCACCGAGCCGGTCAGGCTGGTGTTGATGCTCGTCGGCATGCCGGTGGTGGCGTTGTAGTCGGTGGTGATCTTCTCGTCGACCAGACCACCAGCAGCCGGGTAAGAAAGCGATACCGGCGCGCCGGTGGCGTCGGCGTACTCGTAGCCGTAGACGTAGGTGGAATCCAGGCCCGCCTCGATCGCGGGGATCACGTAGTGGAAGCCCTTGGGCTGATACCGGGCGTCGAAGCTGCGCACCTGCCACTTGTAGGCGTTCGCCGAACCCGCCGGCTCGTACCGGATGGCCTGGGTCAACTGGCCCTTGTACCCAGGCTGACCGGTATACAGGGTGTCGTATTTCCACTCCGCGCGCAGCGCGCCCGTAGCGGAGCCGTCTCGCAGTTCCTTCTTCCGGCCGAGGGTGTCGTAGACGTACCACAGCGCGTCACCGCTGGCATCCACGGTTTTGGTCAGCTCGTTGGCGTCGTTGTAGGTGCTGGTCGTGACCCCCTTGTCGGGGTCTGTCGTCCGCCATTGGCGGCCCTTGGCGTCGAACTCATACACCCATTCGTTGCCGGCGGGGTCGATGTTCTTGACAGCCTGGCCCTTGCGGTTGAACTCGTACCGGGTTTCCAAGTAGCCGCCTGTCACACCGGCGGGGGTGTTGTGATGCCGCAGGGCGATGGTGCGTCCCTGAATGTCGGTCACGGTGGTGGTGGGGGTGCCACCGGCCGGCGGGGTGACCGTGCTCAGGTCACCCTCGTTGGAGGTGACAGTTCGCCATTTAAAGTCCAGGTTGATTTCGCCGTCGCCGGCGAGGAAGACACTCGCCGCGGGTCGGGACGCGCGGTCGAACTCGGTCTTGGTCACGGCGGGTACGGACCATTCCGGCTCCCACCAGAGGGCTCCGGACGGGGTTCCCGGTTCGGCGTGGGCCGCGTAGCTGGTGGCGGCCCGGCCGAACTCGTCGTAGATCGTGTCGGTGACGACCCGGGAACCGCTACCGCTCATCGACAGGGTTTGCGTCTGCCGGGGCCGGAGCAGGCCGTCGAGGATCTGGTAGGAGGTAACGTAGTTGGCGTCGGCGTTGAGGACCTGGCTGGTCACGTACGGGTAGGTGTCCCGGTTGGCCGCGAAGGCGTAGGTGTACTGGGCGAACGGCTTGTTCGGGTTACTCTCGTTCGACCAGCCCAGCTTCCAAACCTTGAAAGTGCGACCCATGGCGTCGTACTCCACCTGATCGGTCACTTTGCCGTTGGGGTCGGTGGTCTTGGTTGTGGATCCCCAGTATGGGTTGGTCTCCACCGACGAAGTCCAGTTGAACGGGCTAGGGCCTGTCGTGCTCACCTTTGTGACTGGGCCCCCGACCGCGGGGGTGTATCCGGTGGTGGTGACGTTGCCCTTGATGTCGGTGGCGGTCAGCGCCCGACCCGTGGGGTCGTAGGTGGCCTGCGAGACCGTCTGCCATACCGTACCCGTGGTCGACGCCCAGTCCTTGAGCTGTTCGGTCTTGGTGACGGCACCGAACGTCGGTGTGGTGTCGGCGCTGCTCCCGCCGTCGTAGGAGAGCCGGACATCGGAGATCACATCGTCGACGCTGGACGGGCTCTTACCGCAAGCTAACGCTGTGGTGGTGGTCTGCTTGACCGCCCCCGTGAGGTTCTTGCTCAGATTGCGGTTGTAGCTGTAAGCAACACACTTTTCGTCGCCGCTCTTCGAGATGTCACCATCATCTTGCGACCACTTCTGCGTGCCGTATGTGTCGTCGAAGCTCGTCGTCTGCCCTGAGGTACGCCAACCCCGCCCGCCGTCCACACCAAGCGCGATGGACGTGTAGGTGGCTTGCGTGTTTACGAACCGCGCCTCAACCGTGTCACCGTTGATCGTCCGGCTGGCGGTCGGCGGAGACCGCCACGGCACGTTCACGGTTTTCGACACCGGCTTGGTCGCGACCCCGTTGTAGAGGACCTGTTCGCGGATCTGGCCGGCGAACTGGTCCTCGTCGTAGACGGTCTCCGAGCCTACGGAGGCGGGGACGGTCACGGTGCGCGTTCCGCCGGACGGGCTGGCCTTGTCGCCGTGCATACCCCGCATGAATTTGGTGACGGTCAAGCTCTGGGTGGCCGGGTCGGATCCGACTCGGGTGTTGATCTGGGAGTAGCCCCGCCACTGAGACCAGGTCTTGCGATCCGGCTTGGACAGCCCGTCGTCGTCGGCGTAGTGCCACGCAGGGGCGCCCGGGTACTCGTACCAGGTGTGAGTGGCGTCTGCCTGCCGGCTGTCCTTGAGCTGAACGTCGTTTTCGGCGATGTGCTCGACCCGGTACTTGTGCCACCACTGAGTGACCAGCCGCTCGCCGCTCGGGTCGTCCGGATCCGGCACCAACACCGGGTAGCAGCGCATGGTATTCGTGTGCGTCGCTAGCGACTCGGTGTTGGCCGCGGTGCACTCGGGTTCGCTGTAGTCGACGTGGATGATCGCGCCGGTCTCGGTCTTGATGTCGGAGATCCGCAGCCAGTTATCCGACGTACCATGCTCTGTCAACACTCGGTTCGCCAGCGTCGTCGCGGTGAACGTGACCGGCGGCAGGCTGACGGTCCCGCCGACGTGCCCGGCGTGGTCGATCTTGTCGAGCCACAAGCCGGTGTGCGTGGAGTCAGCGGTGGCCGTGAAGGTGTGGCTCAGGGTCCAGGACTCCACATCCTGCCAGCCCGGGGTCTTGTTGGTGGTGTCGTAAACCTTCGTGGTGATCTTCTTCAGGCGCTTGGTGGTCCAGAACGTCGGCGAGTACTGCTGCGGACACGACGTAGCGGACGCTTTGCATTCCTGGTCCCAGGGGGTGTCTTTCCAGGAGTCCTTGACTGGGCTCGCCTCGGTGCCGCAGTTGGAGAAGCAGCGCATGCCGGTGTCGAACACCACCTGCGCGTAGGGGGCGGTGTTGCGCTGGGTGACGCCGTGCGTCGCTGCGGTTCGGTCGTAGGTGCCGTAGTCGATGCGGGTGAGGTAGCCGGCCCGGTCGTACGACACGTCGTCGGAGTCGGTGACGTTGCGGGCGTACTTGTTGGTTTCCTTGCCGTACCACAACGACATGGTGTTGCCTCGTACGTCGACGACGTAATCGAGGTTCCACCGCCACGCCTGGACACAGTCGGAGCTGGCGAAGGTGCCCTGGTGGCAGGGCTCGCTTGAGTGGTTACCGAACACCGGCATGGTCAGCGTCGAGTTCGTCTTAGCCGATTGACCCGGCAGGGCATGCATGCCGAAGAAGTACTGCGTACCGTCGGTGGTGGTCACCTTCCAGTACTCACCCACGTCACCGTAGGTCGAGTCGCCGCTGTCGCCGTTGGTCGCGCCTGTCAGCTTCTCAATCTTCGCACCGTCCTCGAAGCGCGAGTGCCAGCCCTTACCCGCCTGGAACACGAGCTCGCCACCGCCGCCGTTCAGGCTTAGGGTGGCGTTGTCGGATCGCCAACACTGGTCACCGGTGCGCTGGGTGTTGTTCGCGCCGTTCTTCATGTCTTCGGAACATGGCACGTAGCGGCGCTCGATGAAGCCGGGTGAGTAGTCGAAGCCCTCACCGATCCACGAGGGCTGGTTGTTGGTCACCTCCGAGCGCCCATCCACGGCCGACGACGAGTAGGCCAGCGTCACCGACGGCGCGGGGCCGGTCGCCGGCGCGGTGCGTACCGGATACGACCAGGAGAAGTCGCCTGATGAGTCGCCGGAGGACCACGTTGATGAGGCAGTCAGGCTGGTGGCGGTGAAGTCGCCGTCCTTGCCAGAGGCGCCTGCGGCCAACACCACGAACGACGCCGCCTGCTGCTCGGTCGCGGCACCGCCCGACGGTCGTTCGCCGGTCCTGGATACCGACGGTGGACGCGCGGCGGTCACTGCTACCTCCGCCGTCGCGACACCGGCGGCGAGGTCATTGGCGGTGCGCAGTGGGATAGACCGGCACCGCGGGTCGTCCGGGGTGGACAACGCGCATTCGGGTACCTGCCACAGCTTCAGCCGTGATGCCCATTCGCCACCGGCGGCGTACCGGAATTTGCTGTAGTCCACCGAGATCTTCGCCGTGCCCACTGCGTCGTCGCGCGGGGTGCTCACCTTCATGACAAGCCCGTCACGCCACGACTGCGGCACTGCCGCTCGGTCCATCACCTGCACATCGACGGCGGCCAGCCGCTCGCCGGCCTTACCCGCGGCGCGGTCCACCCAGACCGGCAAATCACCCGCCTTCGGCCCGCGGCCACCAGCCGCGCGGGCACCAGCCGCACCAAGCTCCACATGGGCGCTACCGGCGGCCGGCCACACCGGTGCGGGTGCGGGTGCGTATTTCACCCGCTGCTGCTCCCAGCCTTTACCCGCCACCGGCCCGCCGTCGTTGTCCAACTTCTCGGCCGGCGCCGGATGCGGTCGCCGGTCGGGCTGGGCCTGGGCGGCGGGCACACCCACCAGGAGCGATGCGACCACCGTGGCGGCCAGTGACCCCGCCACTGACAGGCGACGCGTTGGCGTACCGAGAATCCGCCGGTGCAGCCGGCGAAGAGAGGACCCCGTCAACATGTGTTCCCTTCCCAGGAACCGAAAGCCACTCGAGTAGAGGACTGGTGCAACAGGACGGCGCGCACCGTGGCCGCCGAAGGTCGATGCTTGTGGGTGCTGTGCTGGAGGCTGGTCACACCACAGCACCTACAGCCGGCTTAGCTGGCTTCCTGGGCTTCGTGTAGGGCCAGGACTTGGGCGTCTGTCATCGCGCCTTGATAGAGGCCGAGGTCGTCGACTGTGCCCTGCAGCGGGTGCCAGGTGCCGTTCCTACCCACCACCAACGGACCGTTTGCCTGCCAGGGTCGCCAGGATGTCCGGAGCGTGGTCGTGGTCTTGTGTTCGCCGTTGACATACAGCTTGAGTTGCCGACGGTCGGCGTCCAGGACACCCACCAGGTGCTGCCATGTGTCGCCGACGTTCGGTGCTGGCGCCGTCGCGAACGTGGCCCCGGTACCGTCGTCGGGCGTTGCCGCGGTGTCGAGCATTTTGAGCTTCCACACGCCACCGTTGTCATTGCCGTAGTACAGGTAGAAGCCGCTGACGGCGGTCCCGTTCTGGATCATCACAGTTTGGTAGTCGTCGGTTTGCTCGAGCCGTACCCACACGGACACGGTGAATGACTGGTCGGTGCGCAGCACCGGCGTTGGCTGCCACTGCGCCACCTCGCCTATCGGATTGAGCTTGTAGGCCGAGCGCCCGAATTCGGTTGTCGGTGCAGGTGGAGTGTTCGGGTCAGCGTCGTCATCCAACCCACTGTCGAAGTGCAGGCCGGCGCTGCCGTCCCCACCTCGCCCGGTACCGATCTCGACGCCCTTGGACAAGGCCAGCCACCGATCCCACGCCGTCGTGGTGTCTTTGGCCTCACACGAGTTTACGATCGTCGGTTCCCAGCACGCGCCTTCAGGATCGCTCTCGAATCCCCAGCCACCAACCTGGATCGGCGTCAACATGCCCGGCTCGTCGAACCCGCCTGAGTCGGGGTCTTCCTTGAGGATTCCGGTGAAGTCGTGCGCGACGATCGCTCGATCGAACACCTGAACGTCGGCTATATTGCCGGGCCACCAGTTGCCTGCGGCTCCCCAGAATGTGCGCCCGACCGTGAAGCGGCCCGTCGCAGCCCACGGCGTGGCCGCACGTGACGTCTCGCCAGCATCCTCGCCATTGACGTAGAGGCGCATCGTCTTTGCCGCAGCGTCGTAAATGCCGGCGATGTGCACCCACTTTCCGATGTCCGCGCTGCCCAGCGTCGGGGGGGCGTAGATCGTCGTGCCGCTGCTGTTCTTGTCCACCGAGTCGCGCATATGGAACGACCAGTGGGGTCCCTGGGAGTCGCGGCGGACGCCCAGATAGAACCCGCCTGCCATGGTGCTATCGGTGGTCATCGCCGGGTCTTGGCCCAACACGTTGCGGTCATTGGAAGTATCGATCAACGACGGTCGGACCCACGCCGCCACGGTGAACGACTTGGTGGTGTCCACCACCGGCCCCGACGATGCCGCCTGGCTGCTGGAACCGTTGAACGTCGCGGTCTTCCCGTCGACCATCCGCACGTCATCAGTCCACCCGACGCTGGTGGCAGTCAACGGCGTGCTCGCGCCCACCCCGGATTTGTCCGCCAGCGCCGCCGACTGGTCGATGCCTGGATAGGTCTCCAAGCCCCACTGGGCGATGGCCGGCGACGGGTCGCCCACCGTGAATGAGAACCCGAACTCGTTGCTCTCGTTCAGGGTCCCGTCGATGGCCTTGGCCTTGAACACGTTCCGGCCATACCTCGGAGCGGTCGCGTCCACCTCGACGTATTTCGGACTGGTGCCCTGCGCCGGCTTGGAGAACTCTCCCGCGCTGCCCCACCCGTAGGTGAACCTCGCCACCGTCGTATCCGACGACTCGATCCGGAACCTGCCTGCCCGCCCAGGGCCAGAAGGTGCCGTCACCATGCTCACTGTCACCGGAGGTCTCGTGTTATCGACCGCAAACCGGCACCACGGCGACCACGCCGATTGGAAGTAGGTGTCGGTGTTTCTCACCCGGTACGCGTAGGTCTTGTCCTTCACCAACCCGGACAACGCGACGCTGGTCGCCACCGTGTTCGGGGTGATACCCGTCTTGTCGCCGGGCCCCGCTTTACGTGCCGGAGAGGTGTCAGTCACCGTGGCCATGCCACCGGATGGCACCTCGATCCACTCGAAGTGGGCCGTGAGGGAGTCCCACGAGTCGGCGTCCGGGAACGTCGCCCGCAACGTCGGCGTGAACGTGCCGACCATCAGCACACCGCTGTTGCATGCCACGCCCGCCACCTGCAAGCCTGCCGGGGCGCCCGGCTTGCTGTCGTAGTCCACGAACAGCTTGGCGTTCCCCGGGAAGTACTTCTTCCAGCGGCTCTGCGTCGACTCGCCGCTGCCGTTCTTATCCCCGGCGGCACTGAACCCAAGCGTCATCGTTGACCAACTGTTGCCTGCCACCGCCCGGAGCTGGGTGGTCACCGCCGAACTCTCGAACTGCACCGTCATGTCCGGCTGGATCGCGCCGCATCCACCCGCCTCGTTGGCGTGGCTGCCTGCGGCGGTGAGCATCGTCGACAAACCCATCTTCGACCAGGTCGCCCGCATCGTCTTGTCGATCGCCGGCGACAGGTACATCCAGGTCGGGGTGTCATCACACGAGTGGGTGTGGTCCACCTTCATCTCGACCCGCGCGTCGGCGATGAACTTCCCCTTCAGTGACACCCCGTTGTCAGCCACGGTCGGGAACTCGAAGTACGACCGGTAAATGGCGCCGGTGTCCGGGTTCAACCCCACCCGGGCCACGCCGTGGTCGCTGTTCGACGACCCGTCGTTGGTGGAGTACGCCCACTTGTTGCGTAAATCTGACCAGCGCCACTGCGGATCGATGTAGATCGGGAAATGGGCGGCCGGGGAGTTCAGTAACGCCGGATCCGGAGTCAGCAGGAGGTCGCCACTGTCCGTGATTTTCGCAGCCACCGGGGCCACTTGCGCGGCGTCGCCAGCGGATACGTCGGACGACGGCTCGTCACCGGCCGACTGGCTCCGACCGGTCGCGTTGGCCGCTAACGCCGAGGGCCGCGAGTCCCACATTGCCGCAGGCTCTGCCGAGGCGACCACAACCGCGCCGGCGGTCGCTTTCAAGGCTCCACTCGGGCTGTGGCGAACCTGTGCGTCGCCGCCCAGGTCGAGGCGGATCTGACGTACTGCGGGATTGGACGCCGCCGCGGCGGATTTGACGACAAGGACGTGAGTGAAGCCGACGCGTGTGGCCCTCAGCACCAGGTCGACGTCTGGCAGGACGTTCGGGAAGGTAGCTGAGTCGCCGTCCACTGCCGGCTCCGGCAGGCTTCCCCCCGACCACGACATCGTCATCGTCTTTGCCGCGTTCTTCACGGTCACCAGCGGGCCGGACCCACCGTTGCTGAAGCTGACATCGGCAGCGGAGGCCCGCGGCCGCAACAGACCGTCGGCGTCGCGGAACAGCTCGAGGTTGATGTCGGTCCACTCGCCGGCCTTGCGGGTCCATTGCGGCACCACGGACGACTCGAACGTCATACGCCCGTCCGGCTGCGCGACCACCCTCGCGTACTCAGACCGGGATGCATCGACCACCACCGCCTGGTCACAAGCGGCGGCCATCACCGCGGCAGCCGTCTCCGTCCGGGCCTCGCCCGCACACGCCGCGGCAGCGGGTGCGGCGCCTACCGGCAGCACAACCCCGGCAGTGGCAATCACCAAGGCTGCCGGCAGACCCAGACATGCCATTAGTCGGCTAATCCCAGGCCCCGCGAACTGTTGGGCGCGTCGCCCTACCCGCCCGTTAGACCCCGCCCTGACACGCACATGTGCAGCAACCACCGCAAGGCCCCCGTTGATCACGCCCGATGAACGGCCGAACTGTAGGAAGGTTGATGATCAGCTGTAAAGAGCCGTTACAAGTTGCCAGGATGAAACGGACAGCAGCATGTCAGTCCGACATCAAGTTGACCGAAAGTAACCAGGCGCCGCCGGCAGAGACACGGCCAGGCGCTCATCAGCCCTTGTCACCTTCGTCGGTGATCGAGCGGGGGTTTTCGGTCGATAAACGGGGAATCTACACGACACCCCGCCAGGTCTGATCGGCCCCGCTAGCCCTGCCAGCGTGCCGTGCCCGCCTGACGGCATGCGCACTTAACGAACCTGCAGCAACCATTCCTTGGCCAATACACAAGCACCAGAATCTTCGGGCAGCCGGGCCGCACGCAGTGTGTGGCCCAGCTCGTCCTCTACAGTGCGGATCGCAGCGGTGCTCTGAACGATCGCGGAGGTTCTCGCCAACCACGCCTTCGACTACGTGGAATCAGCCGGTGATGTTCCCTGGGTAGCCGTTCGGCCACCACATTCGGCAGGGTGACCAACCCGGTGGATTTGCGACCGTCGGAAACCGCCCCTGCGTCATCTCCGGCCGGCCCACCGGCAGCACCGGCGCGAAAAGCTCGAAGAGGCGGCTCACTTGCTCCGGACCGTACTCGTCCCAGGTTTCCGTCGCCAGGAGCCACCAGCCACCCGTAGCGAGCGGCTCCACCTCAACAAAACGCCCCGGACGCGCGGAGGCCCTACACCCGGGGCAAGAGCGTCCTCGCGTCACCTTCGGGAGTGGCAATCCGGCAGACTCGCGGGCACATCCAACACCCCTACTAACCGTTGAATGAGCAGGCGCATCTGCTTGCCTTATGCCGCCCGGTCTCCAGCCCCCGATGGTGCCCGGAGGAGCCGGAAGACCGCTGGATAGGGAGCCGAATGGCATATCAAGGCCGCCTCGCAACCCTGGTCGTGACAGGAGTACTGCTCGCCGGATGCGATCGACAGGGCTACCCGGAGCCCGCGGACCCGAGGCCGATCGCGGGCACGACAGGACGGGTGACGCCGTTGGCGCCTGAATCGCTGATCGGCTCCTGGACGCTCGTCGACGTTGCCGACCCCGGCGCGGGCAAGATCCTGCACCTCGCACACGGAATTCTGCACCTGGTGGGCAGCCACTGCGGCACCCTGGGCGGGGCCTGGCAGGCCAACAGCGAAGGCGCCTTCCTCGCCGACATCTCGACGGCTTCCACGGCCGCCGTCGAAGGCATCCCTGGCTGCGAGAAGGCTAGCCAGGAGACACCGGAGTGGCTACGACGCGTGACGGCCTACCAGTTTGACGGAGCCGGACTACCCGTACTCCTCAACGGGCAGAACCATGTTGTCGCCCGGCTGATCCCCGGGGCGACACCGACCCCCGAGCCCGACATGGCCGACTCCGTGCTGGAACCGCCGGTGATTACGGACGAGGCTCGACGAGCCCTGGCACCGGCTGTCGCACTACCGGCGACGCTAGTTTCCGCAGACCAGCGCCAGGCGGTTGGCCGTTGGGTACCCGCACGCGGGCACAAGGCGGCGTACCTGGAGTTCGCGGCAGACGGTGAGTGGCGCGGGTCCGATGGCTGCAACGACGAGAGCGGCCGGTGGATCGCCGCTGCTGGCGGCACCCTGCTCGCCACCGCGAGGCCGATCACGCTAGCGTTCTGCACCGGTAGCGTGCCGGTCGGGCAATGGGTCACGACGGCCAGACGAGCCGGTCTTGACGGTAAAGTTCTGGTGCTTCTCGACGCCCGAGGCGACGAGACAGGCCGGCTAACTCGCACGAACTGAAAGCCGTCCTGCAAGCGGCCGCTGCTGTGGGACAGCACAGGATTCCGAACGGTAAACAGAGCCTGCATAAGGGTCACTATGGTGTTCCATCCACGAGACACTCCCCATGTTCTGGGTTCCCGATGCGGTTTTGCCCCGTCCGAAGGCCCGGGCAGCGATCTCGCCGAGCGGGTCGAGCTCGGCATACACCACCCAGGGCTGTTCCTCGATCGGCCGGCTGCGATTCTCGCCCGCGCCCAGACCAGCCGCCCGGCGGCCTCGGCCAGGACTTGGACGTTTGTGTGGCGCTTGCGCTTGCCGGAGTAGTAGGGCCGCTGGTCTGCGACTCGGTCGATCGAGATTAGCTCAGGCTCAGGAGAAACTGCAGATGGTGGCGACGCCCCTCACAGGTTATGGCGCCGGAGGGGTGTCGATGACAATGTCGTTCGGTCTGCCGCTGTCCATGGTGGTCCAGATCAATCGCTTGCTGCCTCCACCGGTGCTCAGAGGGGTGACGGCGCGGAATCCGATCGTGACCAGTTCCGGATCGACTCGGTCGCCGCGCGCTCCCGTCAACGTTTCCGGCTTGACCGATGGATACAGGGTCAGTACCGCTGTATAAGGCGCTGCCAGCGCGTCAGCGGCCGGATCAGGGTCCGCGTCGAGACCGGCGATCCGTGCTGCCGCGTTGCGGTGGCGGCTTTCGCTGATGGCGCTGAGAGTTCCCGTTTCGCTCCGCTTCCTGTCGAAGATGCTGAACGGCCCGTGTCCGAGGATCATGCGGCCGGTAGCAGGGTCCACCTGCTGGGGAAGTAGCACGACCCACTGTCGGAGCTGGGTCGGGGCAAGCGAGTTCAGCCAGGCGCGTTCCGGGACGAATATGTCATCCCGGAGCCACTGCAGACGGTTTAGCACCGCCATCATCTCGTTATGCATCAACACCGCATGGTAAGCCACATATAATGCTTTCGATCTAGTTGCCCTGAATGCGACCGTGCCGGTCTCCGCAGCGGAGGCCAGGACCGGCTCCCAGAGCCTGAGGTTCAGCAGAGCCCGCTTACCCTTTTCCGGGTGCGCGACCGGCTCCATGGGTTCGCCTGGCGAGCTACGTGAAACCAGTCGGGCGTTCCACATCTTGTTTCGGCCGGTCGGCCGGAGGTCAGGACGGTGCTGTTCTACCAGCGGAGGAACACGGCGCGGCGTCAGTCGCGATTCCGGAGCTGTCTCGGTTGAATACTTGCGGAGGTCATCGCGCAGAGACTGTTCGTCCTGGCAGGCGGCACCGAACAGCGCATGCAGGTCCTCGGTCGTGTACAGGCGGACCAGGTCGCGGAAGCCGGACCGGAAACCGAACCACCGGCCCATCTGCATCAGGGTGTCGACTTGTTTGGTTGCGCGGCGGTAGTAGGTCACAGTGAGGCCCTCGACGGTGAAGCCACGCGCGAGCTTGTTGCCACCGACGAGGATCCGCCACACACCGCGCTGGTCGAAGTCGAGATCCTCCTGGTGCCTTTCGAGGTCAGGGTCACTGTTGACGATAATGACCGGAGTGCCGTGACGATCGGCCGGCTGGATCAACCCGATCGCGCCAGCGATGTGCTCGTGCAACTCTTCGAAGCTGCCCGGCATGGCTGCTCCGGGTGCCTGCGCGGTGGTGACGGGGAGGATGTCGGTCTCATACAGCTCCCTGAGCCGCTGAAGACCTGCCGAGCTGTGGTAGCCAGCCGTCGCCCAGAGCTTGTCGATGACCCGTGCGGTCTCGCGGTGGGACTCGCGACCCATCGCTTCGTGCACGAGCATGGTGTGGTGCCGGGAGCTACCGGCACCGTTCCGTTCACGGTAGACCTTGAGTGCGCCTGTGAGTACGTACATGTCCAGGGCGGTCCGCAGCTCGTGATCCGTGGGCTCGTCGCTGAGGTGGCGCACGTGGGCGCGTTCCTTCGATGTCTTCAACGGTCGCTGTCCGACCGGGCGGTCGTCGTCGAAGTCGTGGAAGTCGTCGGCGCCCATGTAGCCGAGCGGCCGGGGCAGCGAGACGATGAAGTCCTTGGGGAAGATGTCCTCGACGTCGGACGGGTCGATGAAGACGTTGGCGTACGGCGTGGCGGTGTAACCGACGTACTGGGCGCGGGGCAGCATCGTCAGAAGCTGGGCGATGAGCCGGTTGATCGCGGTGCGTTTCTTGCTGTCCTCCTTCCACTTCGCGGGGCTGGTGGTGTTGACCGACGCCTGGTCGGACTCGTCGTCGATGATGAGCACGGGGATCTCGCCGAGCCGCGCGCTGACCTTCTTCAGGTCGGTGACGAGGTTGGTGAGGACGGACGCGTTCTTCTTCGCCACGACCAGGCGGGCGTCGCTGGTGTAGAGGTTGGCGGGGTGGAAAAACTCCTTGGTGGCATCGTGGCGTTTGAACCGTAGCGCCGAGATGCCTTGTTTGAGGCGCTGGTAGTCGCCCGCATAGTTGCTGAGGCGTTCAATGTCGGGATGGCCGGAGTCGGACGGTCTGCCACCGTGGTTGATGAACTTGTGGCGTTTCCAGTCGTCGTCGTAGCGGTACTCGTGTGCGGTTGGGTCGTGGTCGGGCTCGATGTTCTCGCGCCCGCACAGTTCCATGTCGAGTCGCCGCTGGGTCTGGGCCCTGAGCATGTTGGTGGTGCCGGTCAGAACGATGACCATCCGGTAGCCGGAGTCGATGGCCTTGGCGATCACACCGGTGAAGTTGGCGGTCTTCCCGCTCTGCACGTATCCGACGACGAGGCCCTTGGCCTGGTAGGCGACTTTGCGGGTGGGGTCGGAGATGCGCCGGACGACCTCCTCCGTGGCCTCGTCGATGCCGGCGACGGCGGACGGGTCCCAGCTGTTCGCCAGCAGGTTGGCGCTGTAGTGGGCCCAGTAGAAGTCGCGTTCGGTGCGCCGCTGGGGGGTACGCCATTCCTCGAAGTGTTCGGCGATGACGATAGGGGCGTCGGTCGCGGCCCAGGGGATGATCTCGGAGAGGAGCTCCTCGGTGGCCCGGTCGAGTTCGAGTGCGCGGCAGATGGCGGCCCGCCGTTCGGCGGTGTGGGGCGCGGTACCGGCGGCCCACGGTCCGTTGTCCGTGTGGTCCCAGGTCGACAGCTGGTAGGCGAGGCGTTGGCGCAGGGCGTCGTCTGGGCCGGCGCTCTGCAGATGCGCGAGGAGTGCGGTCCCGTCGGTCAGTGAGGTGTCCCTGGCGAACAGGGCCGCGAACTGGTGCAACGGTCCGGGGCCGGCGGTCTTCATGCCGTCGAGGGCGGAGCTGTAGCCGGTGGTGACGGTGTCGCTCATCGCAGCTCCTGTTGTCCGGCGGTGAGGGCGGTGCGCAGCGGGTCCGGCGGGTTGTCTTCGGGCCGGCCGGTGAGGTCGGTGCGGTAGCGGACGTCGGTGACCCGGGCGAGGTCTGTCTGGGGTTGCAGCATGGCGGGTGTGATGCGGGGGAAACCGGCGTCGACGATGAAGGTCGCCGGTGGTGTCCTGAGCCGCCAGCGGGTGCCGCAGGAGGTGGTGTGGCGGTCCGCCCACCCTGCGGCGTGGAGCAGGTCGTCGAACCGGATCCGGTCGGCTCCGGCGCTCAGCAGGGCGCGGCTCCGTTCGATGAGTTCAGGCAGGGTGGCACCGTCGTGGCCCGCGACGGTGACCTGGACGGAAACCAGCCACAGTGGCCGTGTGCCGGTCGGTACGAGTTGGGTGAGTGATTCGATGGTGTGCCTGCGTTGTTCGTAGGTGGTGGTCTTGACCTCCACGTCGTAGCCGGGGAAGCCGAAGTCGTGTTCCTCCGACAGAGCTCCCCGCCACGCCTGCAGTGCCACTGCCGGTCCTGCGGTCAGGGCCACGCCGGTGAACAGGCACAGCTCGCCGAGCATGCCGGTCTCGGTGGAACGCTGCAGGGTGGCTTCGGGCTGGAGGAGGTGGCCCAGCTGGCGGAGGGTGTCGCGGACCGCGGAGGTCATCGGCTGGTGATTTAGCTGGATCCGGTCGGCGACGGTCCGCAGCAGGGGGTAGGCGTCGAGGAACACGCGGGGGTCCGTGATGACGAGCTCGATCATCCGTTGCCCACCGTGGTGGACGGTGCGGACGGTGACGTGTTCGAGGCCGGTGGGTGCCGGTCGCTCCTCCGGGTGGGCCGGTCCGCGTAGCCCGACCCGGTCACCGGGAACGGTGAACAGCACCAGGCGGGGCTCGCCGGGTACCGGGTGGTCCATCGGTGCCGTGTGACGTAGGTGTCCGGCGAAGGTCTCGATGCTGAGATGGCGTTCGCTGGGCGTGCTCACCGGCGCTCCTCGTAGGCGGCGCGTTCGGCGCGTGCGGCGGTGGTGAGCAGGCTCTGCCAGAGTTCGATGTTGTCCTTGTCCCTGGGGCCGAGGTGGGCTCCCTGGAACGTGGTCTCGGCGAGCAGGTACAGCAGCGTCTTGAGTACCGGCAGGTCGTTGAGGCCTCCGCGTCGGCCGCCTAGCAGCGCGGCACGGTAGTTCCTGTTCAGCCAGAGGGTGTTCGCCTCTCGGTCGACCTCGATGAACTCGTTGTCCGGGAGCGCCTTCCAGAGGATGTTGACGGGCTCATCGGTCAGCTGGGGCAGCTCGTCGCGGATCTCGCGGATGACCTTCGGGTGCAGGCCGCGGCCGGGCGGGACGACCGCCCGGCGTCGGGCGGTGGTTCGCTGGTTCGTGGTCGTCCAGACGGCTTCGGCGGCCTGCAGGTAGGCGGTGATGTCGGTGCCGTCTTGGGCGCGGGCGCGGGCGACGGCTCCGGCGAACCGTGGGCCGGCTGTCACCCGGGTCTTCTCCGGGTTCATGGTGAACAGGCCGGGGGTGTCACCGTCGATGTCGATTTCCACGCGGGCGAGCTGGAGTCTGCGGTCCGCGGCGTGGACGCCTTCCCATCCGCCGGCGTGCAGGAGCCGGTCGTGGCGGTACACGTAGAGGCCCTGGCGCTGCTCCGCACCGCCGGGGAGCCGGTACTGCGGCAGGTTCGACCGGCCGGGCCA
Source organism: Micromonospora sp. NPDC049089 (assembly GCF_040648775.1). Classification (NCBI taxonomy): domain Bacteria; kingdom Bacillati; phylum Actinomycetota; class Actinomycetes; order Micromonosporales; family Micromonosporaceae; genus Micromonospora; species Micromonospora sp. NPDC049089. Next base: position 51,350 of record NZ_JBEZEH010000008.1, on the reverse strand, counting down.
GATGTGGCAGCGCAGGACGACGGGGTTGCCGTCGAGGTCGGCCCGCAGCTCCTTGGGCCAGCCGCGGGGTGTCCCGGGGCAGGCGAACGGGTCCAGGGCATTGACGGTGCTGGCGATGCCGGCGCCGAGGCCGGTGTCCTCGACGTCGATGCTGATGTGGATGTTCCTACGCGTGATGATGCGGTGGAAGGTGAGGCCGAGGTGTCCCTGCAGGTGGGAGATGGTCCGGGTGAGGAACTCCTCGACCTGGGCCGGGTCGTCGGTCGAGGGGAAGCCGGCCACGTCGTCCCAGCGCACGACGGTTCCGCTGGGGTTGGTGGGCAGCGGCCAGTTGCGGTTGAGTTCCGCGGCGGCGAAGTCGCTGGTGACGATGTCGCACCGGTAGTCGCGGCGGCCGCCGTTCAGCAACCACCGGCGTCCGACGGGTGGGTGGCCCGCGGCGCGGGACATGACGGTGAGGCTGGCGGCCTGGCTGAAGGACGCGGCCTTGAGGCCGACGCCGAACCGTCCGAGGTCGGTGCCGGAGTAGTTCCGGCGTCCGCCGACCGTCATCGCGGCGTCGATGGTGTCGGGTCTGATGCCGCTGCCGTTGTCGACGACGTAGAGACCGACGAGCCTGGTGTGGTGCCGGATGAAGCGGATCCGGATGCGGTCGGCGTCAGCGTCGATGGAGTTGTCGACAAGGTCGGCGAGAGCGGTCTCGAGGGAGTGGTTGCGGCCGAGGGCGTCAAGGGCACGCGGGTCCGGTGGGAGTTCGGTCGTTCCCTCGACGGGTACGTCCCGGGTCCACACGGACATGTGGCGCCACCTCTCGGTTGTGGTTTATGGGTCAGAACCCGGCGACGGGCCGGAAGCCACGCCGGCGCGCACGGCGCATGAGCGGCACCGCGGCGAGGACGTCCCTACCGGCGGGTGTCCACCCCTCGCGGAGCGCCTCGGCGACGTTGGCGGCGGTGCGTTGGTCGGCTCCCTCGAGTGTGCCGGTGGAGCGCCCCCAGTCGACCAGGTCCGACCAGTCCTGCGCGGTGGTCCCCTGGACGAGCTGCAGGTCCTCGGCGTAGGTGTCGACTTCGACCAGCTCCGCCTCGAGCGCCGGTGAGGGCTGCCAGTCCAGTTCACGGACCGCGTCCCAGCACTCCGGCCGCTTCGCCCACTCCCCGACGTGGACCCGCCCGTCCGGTGGGGAGGTGATCACTTTCTGGGTGAGCATCGAGACCTCAGCGATGGCTTCCCTCAGCGCCGGCGAGAGGTCCTGGTCGCGCCAGATCCTGTCGAGGTCGATGCGGCCGCGGGTGGCGTGCACGAGGAACGCGATGGTGTACGCCACGATATTGATCTTGTATCCGCCGAAGTCCTGGTCTCGTACGATCCGGTCGGTACGGCGGAACAGGATCGCCTTGGCGACGAGCCTGCGACAGTAGGCCTTGTCTACGGTGACCGGCTCGTCCTTCAGGCGCCCCTGGAAGAGCACGAAGTTCTTCTCACCGCCGCGGCTGACCAGGTGGGGATAGCGTGCCCACGCCTGCTCGAACCTCGCCAGGTCGGCCTTGTCGAACTTCTGGTCGGGCGGGTTCGACGCGCGGAAGGTGGCCCGTCGTGCCGGCGTCGACTCCCTGGCGACGGCGTCGGCGTACTGGCCGCGCGCCCGTTCGTAGTACCAGTGGGTGTCCACGCGGTGCACCGGCCCGGGTGGGGCGAGAAGCGTCCGCATGATTCGCTCCACGTCGATGTGGAAGCCGCTGTTGGCGCGGAGATCGGATGCGGTGACCTTGTTCTGGGTGTTCGAGTACTGGGAAATACGGGGAACGATTTCCTCGAGCCGGTCCGGCGACACGACCGTGAGCTTCATCTGCACATGCACGTTGTCGACCTCGATCCCGTTACGGCGCGCATGGTGGATCGAGGCGGTGGTCTGACCGCCGTTGACGATCTGCAGGCCGTGGATCCGCCGGATGACGGTTTGCCCGTTGGCCCCCCGGTCCAGGTCCACCCGGGACGCCGTGGCCGCGATGCCGTTGTTGTAGGCGAGAAACCTGTCCGGGGTGGTCCGCAGCGTCTCCTGGATACCCCGGTTGACCGCACCCTTCGTCTGCAGGAAGGACCGCACGTTGAGCTCGAGTAGCCGGCCGCCGTGCTCGGCGTACAACGCGGCCAGGTCCGCTCCGGGCACGATGGCCAGGAACACCGAGTAATCCCCCGCCGTCATCGGTGCGGTCAGGCACGGCAGGCCGTCAGGAAACTCAGCGATGATCGGCTCCGCCTGAGTCCCGGAAACCGACCACGCGGCCAGGCGACGCAGGTCCCACAGCTCCCGGACGACCTTACGGCCCTCGATCTCCGTCGTCATGGCGGGTTCCCGCACCACACTGCGGGCGTTGGTGACAATGATGAAACGGATCCGGTCGACCTGGTGGAACTTCTCCGCGACCGCCCGTTCCATACCGAGCACCTCGGACGAGGGGTTCCTGCGTCGTGGGGTACCCGGCACGGCCCTCAGCAGGAAGTTCTGCAGCCGCCGGGTCACCGCGTCCAGCTCGGGACGGTTGATCTTGTGTGCTTCGTCCGCCCGGGGGCTGTACACCGTCGCGAACAGGTCCAGACACCGGTCATCGGAGGAAAGCCCGTAACCGCTGATCTCCACGCCATGGTCGCGGTACATGACCACAGTCGCGTCCTCGGTGTAGCCGTCCAGGCTGAACTGGTCCAGCATCATCCGCGCGAACGCCTCCGCCAGGTCGCAACCGTCGGCGTCCGCCTGCGCCCGGACGTCCTCGATGAGGGTGTGCGCGAACGCGCTCACGTCCACGTCCACGTCAGGCATGATTCGACCCGGGTAGGGCGCACGCGACCGCCGTTACGGATAGGACCGCCAGGGGTAAACATTCAGACATCGTGCAGTCTTCCGAGACGAGGGGGTGCCGGGCGAGGTACGGAGGTGGTCAGCATGGGTGACAGGGCTCTTCAGCATATTCGTCTGACGGCCGAATCCGGGAAGCTCGGGACCGCGATGTCACGGCGACTTTCAACGTACCGGATCGCCCTTTCCTGCATGGGCCGGTGGTCGTCGCACCGGTACCGGCACCTGTCCGGGCCGGACCTAAGCCGCACCACCGGTGAAACCGCCCTTTGTGCTGCCGTGTCCCGACCCGGGCCTTCAGCCCGTTCGGTTGAAATCGATGTGTCCGCAGATCCCACCGCCCGCCGGGCGGTCGGCTGGTCACGACCGGCGCAGTGCTACCGGATCCGTCCGGACGGCCGGCAGGCGCCGCACCCAGGACGGGGGACGCTTTGACGTCCACCGGTCGACGCCCAGCGCCTCTCAACGCGCTCGTGTCAAGGCAGATGAGCCGGATGCCACGCTCCTCCACGCTCCCGGAACTCCTCATCCGTCGTGAACTGCACCGTCGGGGGATGCGCTACCGGGTCAACCACAAACTGCTGCCCGGACGCCCCGATATCGCCTTCACCAGAGCGAAGCTTGCCGTATTCATCGACGGATGCTTCTGGCACTTGTGCCCGCTGCATGGCGCTGTCCCCAAGAACAACTCCGCTTGGTGGGCCGCGAAACTGCAGCGCAACGTTCAGCGTGACCGCGAGAAGGACAACCAGCTCACCGCACTCGGCTGGACGGTCACGCACTTCTGGGAACACGAGGACCCCATGGACGTCGCCGACCGCATCGAAGCGCTCTGGCAGCAAAATCGGGGAGCACCGGAGCGCGGTACAAGATCACCACGTCATGTGTGACATCCTGGTCCTGCATCTGTCGTCATGCACCAGGGAGGAAACCGATGTCGGCCGGATCATGGTTCCACGTGCCACCCTCGGCCGCGAGACTGACCGGTTCCCTGCGCGACATCGGCTACGAGTTCCCGACCGCTGTAGCCGATATCGTTGACAACAGCATCGCCGCAGGAGCGACCCACGTCGACATCAGCATCGAATTCGACGGTGCCGACTCACGGGTCTTCATCACCGACGACGGTTCGGGCATGACACCCAACGCGCTCCTCGAAGCCCTCCGTCTCGGATCACGACGTGGCTATGCCGACGGAGACCTCGGTCGGTACGGGCTCGGACTGAAGACCGCGTCACTGTCGCAGTGCCGGTCCCTCACTGTGATCACCCGGAGCACGCCGAATATCTTCCGTACCTCCGCCCGTAGCCTCGACCTCGACATCGTCGAGGAATGGGACGAGTGGGTCATCGTCGATCCAGGTGCCGATCCCGACGTCAGCCGTGCCCGGAATTGGCTCGCCGAGGGCACCGGCACAGTAGTGCTCTGGCGCAGTCTCGACAGGGTTCTCCCCGAGCGCCGGCCCGAAGGCGGCTGGGCGAAACGGCGTATCGAGACGCTCGCCAACCGCACCGCCGAACACCTCGGAATGGTGTTCCACCGTTTCATCGAAGGCGCCACCGGCGGCGGCCGACAGGTCGTGATCTCCGTCAATGGACAGAAAGTCCGCGCCTGGAACCCGTTCGCACCGGACGAAGCTGCCCGGCAGGAACTGCCGCCCCAACGCTTCGAGGTCACACTCGGCAACGCCGGGGGCCACGTGACCCTGCGCCGCTACATCCTTCCCTCACGTGACGGCTTCAGCTCCCCGGCCGAGTTCGAACGGCACTCCGGGCCGCTCAACTGGAACCGTCAACAGGGCCTCTACGTCTACCGGTCCGATCGGCTCGTCCAGTGGGGTGGTTGGGGCGGCATCCGCGGCATCGATGAACACACGAAGCTCGCCAGGGCATCCGTCGACTTCGGCACCGGCCTCGACTCCGCATTCAACATTAACGTTGCCAAGATGCGGGTCGCGATCCCCGCCCAGCTCCGCCAGATGCTCGAAGCACCGATCAATGAGCTGTGCATCTACGCCAACGACGCCTACCGCAAGACCCCCCGCACCACCGCGACGCGGCGGCCGGTCCCGGCTGGTCTCGGTACCCCGCCCGAGGTCCGCGCCGCCACGCATGCCGCCGCCACCGCCGGACTCGCCCTGCGGGCGGCAGCGATGCAGGCCGGGGAATGGGCAGCCTGGCAGCGCATCACCACCGTGCTGCGAGAACAGTCGCCCGACGTGCTGAACACCCTCGGTCTGGACACCTGAAGCCGCCCGCGGGAAGACCGGAGGACTACCGATCAGAAAAGCCGGAGGCTTCCGGCCTGGCTGCTTCTGCACACCTTCTGCAGCGGACACGCGTCACACATCGGCTCGACCGGCCGACACAGTGTGTTGGCCAGCTCGATGAGACCCAGATGCGCCCTCCGGGCGTCGCTGTCGTCACCGATCATGCGGGCCACCGCCAGTCGGCCGTCCGTGAGCCGGTTCCTCCGGTCGACCGGCTCACCGAGGTAACGGGCAGCCACCCGCAGCACACCCTTGGTGGACAGCACCGGCTCCTCCGAATCGTCCTCGCCCGCACTGGGCACGACCAGGATCGCCAGATCCGCCAACGCCTCATGCACCCCGGGAATGCTGCGCAACCCGGCGTCGTCATCGAGAACCGCCGGGTTATCGGCCAGCCGTCCTGCCAGCTCGACGATCCGGCCAGCACGGGCCTCCTTGCCCGTCCACCGCCCAATCTCGCTCAGCTCCGCCTCTGCGAGCACCGTCGCCTGGGGGGATGTCCATCTCGCGATCAGCGGCCAGAGCGGACGTACGACGTCCACCGAGGCGCGGTCCAGCAGCATCTCCGCCTGGATCACCTGCCATCTCGTGGTCGCCCGTAGCCAGGGAAGGCCACGAACCTCCGCGCTGTCGAACCATTCGGCAAGCAACGCCGCAACCTCCCGCGTGGAGGTCTCCGCCGGCCGCGCGGCGGCGATGCTCCGGCGCACCGCGCCCGCCAGGTGCTCGGCGAACAGCGGCGGCACCGCGTTGCCGATCTGTCGGAACGCCGCCGACGGTGGTCCGGCGAACCTGAACCAGTCGGGGAAGGTCTGCAAACGGGCCGCCTCCCGCACGGTCAGCGTCCGGCCCTGCCGCGGATGGATGTACCAGTAGCCGTCCTTCGCGATGTGCGCTGTGATCGTCCGGGAGAGGCCGTCCTCGTCGAGGCGCTTGTACTTGTCGTCGAAAATATCGTCGCGGTACCGCCTCATCTCCTCGGGGAGATCCGAGTAACGGGTGGTGGCGTCCATCAGTTCGAACGCGCGGGCGTCATCCTCACGGACAGGTCGGGTGATGTGATCGAACACCTTACGCCTGTCAGCGTCCGTCACGTCGGCCCGCATGCTGCGCTGATACTCCGTCACCGGCTCCGCGTAATCGGTCCACCCCTCGGCACCGCCCTCAGGACGCCAGCCACCCTCTACCGATGGAAGATCACCGATCGCGTTCCATACGGTCACCCGCTCTAGCGCATGCGGCGGCCATTCGAACAGCGCGCCATCAGCCAGGGCGACCACGATCAGGCGCTGCCTGAACTGCGGGACCCCGTACCGCCACGTATCGACCACCTGAGCCTGAACGGAGTAGCCCATCAATTCCAACTCGTGGACCATCGTCCGGAAGATGAACATTTCCTTGTCCAGCGCCATGTCCGGAACGTTTTCCATCAGCACTGCCGGCGGCCTGGCGAGCCGGATCACCTCGATGAACGACCGCCACAGGTCCCGACGCTCGTCGTACGGGTCGCGCTCCGCATAGCGGACCCGATGACGAATCATCGACCGGCCGGCCTTCGAGAACGGCTGGCATGGAGGACCGCCAGCGAGCAGTTCGATCTGACAGTCGCGCACAAGATCAGCAACTGTGCGGATGACAGCGGGATCGCCGAGGTCCCAGTTGACGCTGAGACCCCCGTGGTGATGCCGGTGCGTCTCGACCGCTTCCGCATCGTGATCAACACTCAGCACGACCTCGTAGCCGGCCTTCTGCAAACCAAGGCTCAGACCACCCGCACCGCTGAACAGGTCGGCGGCCAAGGGTCGCCCGCTGCGGCGGACACGAGCTGCATGCGCCGGTAGATCAGCAGCCTCTTCGCAGCTGTCCGGATGTGGGGCCAACCGCACGAACGGGCCTCTGACGAGCTTTACGCCGTACCCTTCACGCTTCCTAGGTTTACGAGTACGGGCAGGTTCAGCGGCGGTCACGGTCATGAACGCTACCGTCGTCGGGGCGGCCAAAGCCAGCGCCGCCGCCGAGCTCACGCAGGGGTCGCTACCAAGGCCGGCCGCATGAGGCAGACCAGACATCGGGCCCGGCACCGATCCGGGCCTCATCACCAGGATGTGCCGCACTCTGGGCCTCTACGACTCACCCGCCTACCGATGGCCGGCCGCTCTACTTTGACGAGTTCGGGCCCAGAACCTGCAACCTCGACCCTGCCGCGCCTGACGGCCCGCCGGAACCCGGGTACGACTACGGCCACCTACCGGGGTCTCAAGGCGTACGGCGAGTGATCGCCGCCTTGGACTTAGCCACCTGATCGCCTTCGCCACCGCATCCGCGCCCGCAATCACAGGCGGGAGTTCCTGGCTTCCTTGAAGAGCATCCGCCGCCGCTGGCCTGCCGCCGACGTAGTAGTGGTAATAGTACTCCGCGCCCAGCAGCAACGACCACCGCAGCCACAGAGCAGGACGCCGCGATCGGGGCGTACATCCGATGACGCAACCAGCGCGCCCGAAGAATCCGAATTCACGTCAGCTCCAAGATCCGCCACTCAGACTACCCATTCAAGGCTGCCTGGCTCGGCACTAGATCACAGCGAGCTCGCCAGTCCCTACTAGGATCTCGCCTCATGGCGGAGGAGAGTGCAGGGCCGGGTTTGCCCCATCTGGCGAGGCTAGAGGCGGTCAATGCGCGGGATGTCTGGCCGCATGAAGCACACGACTTCACACCGTGGCTGTTGGCGAATCCGGAGGCTCTCGGCGATGCGCTGGGCATGGATCTTGAGCTTTCCGCTGCCGAGCATCCCGTGGGAACGTTTGCACTGGATCTCATAGGAGTCGACCGAGCGACGGGTGAGATGGTGATCATTGAGAACCAGCTGGCGCCGACCGATCACGTCCACCTCGGCCAGTTGCTGACATATGCGGGCGGCACCGATGCAGTGAATGTCATCTGGATCGCGACGCGCTTCCGCGAGGAGCACCGTGCCGCCCTCGACTGGCTGAACACCCGGACCGACGAGTCGACAAGGTTCTTCGGCGTCGAGGTTGGTGTTGTCCGGATCGGTTCCTCGCCGCCCGCCCCCCTCATGCGACTCGTCGCCCAGCCGAATGATTGGGGCAAGTCCGTGAAGGCGAAGACCCAAGCGGAGGGTGGTTCGTCGAAAGGGCAGGCTTACCAGAAGTTCTGGATGCAGATGTTGGCCGAACTGTCCGGGCGCCAGCTCAACTGGACGCGGTCCCGCAAAGGGCTGATGCAGAACTGGTTGGCCATGCCGTCCGGAACTACTGGAATCACCTTCAACTGCTCATTCGGCCGATCGGGTCTGTGCAGCGAAATTTTCTTCGAGAGTCCTGATCCCGCCGTAAACGACGCCCGCCTCGCGGCCGCGCAGGCAAAACGAGAGTCGATCGAGCGCACCTACGGCGGGCCTCTTACGTTCGATCCGCTCATCGGGAAGAAGGGATGCCGGATCGCGGACCACCGCGCTGGCCAGATCGGATTGACTGAGAACTGGCAGGAATATGTCGAATGGTTCATCGCGTGCCAGATTAGGTTGCGAATGGCGATGTCGGACGTGTTCGGGTTGCTGCCCGGGACGGAGCGGTAACGTGCCTGCCGATCGGAGCGCCCCACATGGCCGGCTGGCACGTCACTGAACGAGAGCGAGGGCTGACAGCCGGGAGGTCGCCCCTGGCTCATCCGCCACAAGCCAGCTTTCACAAGCGGTGGTGTCGAGCGTGTACCCAACATCGGTGACTCCGACGGGCAGGCCGCCGGGGAAAGACGCGGAGGTCAGTCGCGGAAACCCCTCGCTAACCTCGTAGAGAGCCTGGTGGAGCAGTCGCCACGATCTGTCGTAGCGACCCAGGTCGGCTGGTGTCCAGCCGGTTGAGGCGAGGCGCTGGTCGAGCTCATCGGCGAGGAGGTCGTCGTGCTCGGCCATCGCCCGCGCTTGCCGGATCAGGTCGTCGAGGGTGATCTCGCCCAGTGGATCACCGGCCAGTCGAAGCGACATCAGGTACAGGACGCCGGATACGGGTGGGGCCAGCTGATCGAGTGACCTGATCCGGTGGAGGGTGGGTCCGGTCAGAGATCCGCTCGTCTTCACCTCGACCGACAGTCGGGAGCCGATGAAGTCGTGCCTCCCTCCGAGTGGCCCTTGCCACGATCGGACCGCAGCTCGGGTGAGTGACGGCAGCCATCGGGTGAGCAACCAGAGTTCGCCGATCAGTCCGACCTGGGCGTCAAGGCTGAGGCCGTCAGTGGGAACGGACCAGAATTTGTGCCATCGCTCCGCCGCTTCTGTGATCGGATCCGGGTTGGCTGACGCGCCAGCAGCAAGTGTGCCGACGACCTCCTCCGCAAAGGACGTGAACAGCCTCTGCAGGGCGGGCTCGGGGCAACTGAGGTCTATCCAGGTGTTCTCGTCAGCTCGGTGGACCTTCAGCCGGCGGATCTCAGCACGAAGGCCGCGGCTGGCTCGGGGTGCGCGGAAGGCGTCGGCTGCAGGGAGCGCGATCAACAGATGCCGTCGCCCGGTTGCATCGACCGCAGCCAGCACCGGCCCGCCCGGCCACTCAGCGACACGCTGCGCCTCTAGGAGCAGCCCGGCCGGAGTCGGCAGCGAGCGCCACAGGATCTCCAGACCCTCCGGGGAGCCTGGCCGTTGCTCGGCATCGCTGGTCATCCGGTGACCGGACCGGGTGACCCGACGACGTACCGGATAGTGGCCGGGCTCTCCGAAGCCGGAAAGCTGATCGCCATTCCTATGACTGTCTCGCCATGCTCGTCGGGGTTGTCGAACAAGGGCTGCTTAGGTGGCCCCTTGCGCTCGCCGGACGACGTCGATTCCTTTGGCTTGCTGTATGCGCTGATCGGGTAGAGCAGGAGCAGTCCCTCCGTGGGTGGCCGCCGGTGGCGCAGGGCGACGGGATAGCTCACATCGAGGGCATCTGCGGCTGCCGCTGCCCATTTCCGGTCCTCGTCGCCCAGGCCGATGTCCTCGTCACCGGCGCCAGGGTTGCCGCGGCTGACCGGGTTAACGAGTGTGCCGATGCTGGTTTCCGAGTGCCCATCGCGGGCGCGGCTGATGCAGGCCACCGGTCCGAAGCCCTGGATGTGCAGATCCTCGCTGCCCAGGACGGTGTCAATGTTCTGCCGGCCGCGGACCGCAACCCTCCACCGGACAAGTTCGCGGTGCTTGGCCTGTATCGCGATGTATTCGCGGAGGGCCAAGCTTGAACGCTGGGAGCCGGGAGCTGTCCGGTATCCCGCGTCGCCGAGGAACTCCTCGATCTCCCGCCAGTCCACGTCTCTCCACGCGGGCAGGCCGTCAGGGCCCACTGCGCTCGGCGGTCCGAGCCTGCCCAGCAATCGGCGCGTCGCATCGAGGTTATGCCGCAACCAGTCCTGGTCGTCAATTTGGAAGAGGATGGTCTGGAACAACGTGCCTGAAAAGTCGTAACTGATTTCCCGTGCGCTGCCCATCCTGTTAGGCGCAGTGATGCGCATCGTCTCGTGCGCCCGAATCCGGGGAGCGAAGTCGCGCGGGGTCTTTCCGAGAATCTCGTACAGCCGGATCTCGCGTCTGAGATCCTCCTCCGCGGTGGCCAGGTCTCGGAAGCGCTGGTTGAGGTCGGTCGTGGTCCACAGTCGGGTCAGGTCGACGTAGTCCTCGCGGTAGCCGAACCATCTGCCCATCTGCAGCAGAGTGTCGAAGTAGTTGGCGTTACGCACGTAATACGAAACGAGGAGGCCTTCGATCGTCAGGCCACGCGACAGCTTGTTGCCGCCGATGACCACCGCACGCAGATCCGGGTTGCGTTCGTAATCCAGTTCATCCGTCGATCTGTTGTGCAGAACGAGGACGGGAAGCTCCCCACGAAAAAGACGGGCAATTGCCGGCTCAATCTCGGAGAACTTGAGGTGCCGGTCCGCCGCGATGGCACCGGTGACGGGAACGAAATGCTCCTCCCAACGCCGTTGGAACTCGGGTGCGGCGTGCTCATTGTCGTAGCGCCAGCGCTGCCGAAGCACGGACAGCCGTTCGCGGACCAGCGCCGCGATGGCGTCCTGCTGGTAGGTGTACTGGGAGCCGTGGATGAGCATCGCAGAGGCCGGTGAGCCGCCGGTGCGGGTGTCGCGGGCCGCCGTGGCGAGGATGAAGTCTGCGAGTGCGTCGTCGAAACTTTGCGGTAGGGCGTTCACCGGAGGTGCCCCCCGGGCCGGCGTGAGCAGGCGGGCCTCATGGTCACGTACCCTACGGATGACGTCGATCCCCTCGACGTTCTCGCCGCCCTCGCCGGCCAGCGCCTCACGTCCGAAGAGGCGTTCCGGGCCGTAGTAGCCGTGGGGCGGGGGGAGGGAGACGATGAAGTCCCGCGGATACAGATCCTCGGCGACCTCTCGGTCCATCGCCTCGTGATTGATCAGAACGTTGGCGAACGGGGTGGCTGTGTATCCGACGTAGCTGACCCGCCTGAAACGGTGCAGCAACTGCCGGACAAGCCCGTTGATGACCGAGGGATTGATCTCTTCGGCCTGGGTTTGGGCCGACACCAGGTCCAGACCGTCTGCGGCGGCATCGACGTCTTCAGCGACCAGGTCGACAACTTCCTCGAGGAGTTGCCGGTTCCCGCCGGTGTTGATGCTGGCCTGGTCGGCCTCGTCGTCGATGATGAGCACTGGTGTGCTGACCGGTTGCCGCTCCTCGAGCCAGCCGACCAGGCGACGCAGTACGCTCGCGTTCTTCTTGATTACGAAGATCAGCGGGACATTGCCCTGCAGGAGACTGGCATCTGCCGTGCCCGGGTGGAAGTCCTGCCAGACCTCCGCACCGGTCATGCGGATGATCTGGCGCCCGTGTTCGGGGGCGCCGACTCCGCGACGGCCGGCCTCGTCCGGAGCAAGGCCCAGTTCGTCCTCCAGCCTCAACTGCGTCTGCCGACGTAGCGAGTTATGGATTCCGGAGAGCACGATGACGATACGGTAGCCCGCGTCGTACGCCTTGGCGATCAGCGCGGTGAAGTTGGCGGTCTTTCCGCTCTGTACATAGCCGACGACCAGGCCCCGGATCTGGAAGCTGCCGGACCCGCCGGGCCCGGGGTCTTCGAGCATTGACAGGATCTTGTCGGTCGCCGTGTCGATCGCGTCGATGGAACTTTCAGTTCGTCCCTTCTCGACCAGCAGCCATTCACGCAGTCTCGGCCAGTAGTAGCCGGCAGCCGGGTCGTAGCTGTCGAACCATGCACGGGGCCCATCCTTGGACAGCACTGAGACCGGTTCAAGCGTCACCCTATCGGCGTTCCACCGCCGGCCGACCTCGTCCCGCAGCTCCTCCGGCACAAAGCCGGCCAATGCCTGTTCCAGTGTCAGACCGGAACTCATCACGGCGCGTACGGCCCGCAGGTAGGTTTCGGGCGAGTGTTGCGCCGCCCGCTCAGAGGCCGAGCTCACGAGCTACCTCCGGGTCGTCTCGTCGTAGCTGGTCGAGAATCGATTCCAGTGCGTCCGAGTGTCCGGCACGCTCGGCCGCCCGTTGTAGGGCGGCAACGGCGGTTGGTCGCGCCAACGTCACCGGGGACCCTTGGCCGCCGGGTCCGCCTGACGGCGGACTCAAGGCTCCGCTGCCGTTGCCGCCGCCACCTGCCGGGGCCGTCGCGGACCAGGCTTCCTCAGGTCCGGCGCTCCGCCGCTCTCCGTCGACCGGGGTAGGAACCCCACCACTCCTAAAGGGCGGTGGCGGGGGTGGCGACCCAGAGGGCGGCCGAGGACGAGGGGACCTGCTCTTGTCGCCTCCGCGGTAGCGCTCCTGCGCTCTCTTAACCAGCTCGGCGACCGGTCGGTTCAGCTGATCCCTGAGGTCCTCTGGTAGCCGTACCCGCATTTTCGAGATGTTGATCTCGAAAGCCTCGTCCAGATCGGGCCAGAACTCCAGCGATGCCCGGGCTAGTTTGGCGTGTTCATCCTGGGTACGCATCCGCGACCAACCACCGGACTGGATCATGCGGTCCGCGCGGTAGACGTAAAATCCCTGCTGACGGTTCCAGTTCTGCGGGCCGCTGGCCCGCCGCCATGCAGCATCGCTACTGAACTCACGCTGCGCCGGAACAACAAATGGGCTGAACCTCACCAGTCCGCCGGCCACCCGGAACTCCTTGACCGGGAGCGATTCAGTCCTCGGTTCAGCCCGCACGAACGGATCCCACGCCTCGACCGGCGTCCCGTTGATGGTGATGTGGAGTCGCTTGCGCCGCCGAGCCTGTCCAGACAGGAAGCGTCCAAAGACCATCCCAAGGTGGAATTCGAGCTGCTCGGCCAGCTCCATCAGATGGCGCTGCGCCCACCCACCCCAGGGGTCACGGTAACTCAGGACGCGGTCGAGGCGTTCCCACATCACCACGGTCCCCGTCGCTTCCTTGAGCGGGGCGATCAGCGGTTCCGGGCGCTCGGCCCCAGTGAGGTGCAGGATCTCCCATCGGTCAGTCTCCGTCACGTGGCCCAGATCGAGCCGCCGAGCCTCAATCCTGCGACGATTCGTTGCAGTACGGCTGGCTACGCTGATAATCCGGCATTGGGACAAGCTGGCAGTCTTGAGGCCGAGTCCGAACTTGCCAAGGTCACCCTCGCCGTAGTCCCGCGCTGCCCCTAGCCGCATCGCCTCCGAGATGCTCGCACCGGTCATGCCAGCGCCGTCGTCGGCAATCCGAATCCAGGAGTCCGGGCCGTCGAAATGGATCGTGATGCTGACCCTGCCGGCTCCAGCGGCGACACTATTGTCAATGAGGTCTGCGACCGCGCTAGAGAACTCGTACCCGAGGTCCCGCAGAGAGTTGGTCAACCTCGCCGCGCTCGGGATGATCTCTTCGCGTCTCATCCTGACACTCCCTCGTATACCCGGCTTGTCGGGCTCGCCCGCGACACCGCCCAACCGCTGACTACCGATGGGGTCGCGCGATCGCCCGACCGTCGATCACCCCGATCTTCGATAGCACCGCCAGTATATGAGCGGGCTACGACACTCGGCTGAGTCGAGGGTCTACGCCACGACGCGTCGTGCGCGCGCACCAGGGGATATCGGGGGTTGCATTCACGGGAGCGGTGTACAACTTGCCCGTGATAGGCGTGTTGCGTAGGTGAGAGACGGCCATTCGCGTCGGTCCTTCAAGACTACGAAGTCAGAGAAGGAAGAGCCGACGCAGAGGCACGCTGACCCGTCCGACGGTCGACGTCAATCCTAGGCGGCCGCGACCGATCAGTTGTCAGAAGACCGACTACGACCCTGCGCGGACACAGCGAGCGATGCTAAATCCAGTCGTGCCCTCATGGACGGTCGCTCGAACGCGACGCTTTCGAACGGCGATCTACGTTGCGGTACTCGGTCTCGTGGGCGCCGGACTTGCGGTCCTCATGGTCCCGCACCGGGGACCATCGACCACCGACGACTTCACCGGCAGCGCGGCCGAATCCGCCGCCTCGCGCGGCCCACTGCCTGTAGGTGGTCTACAGGTCTCCTGGGATCTGCCGGTCGGCGATTTTCACGCGTTCGCGATCGATCAGGCCACGGGCAGTATCGGGCTCACGGACTTCGCGACCGGCCTCGACGAAACCGCTCGCGTCCAGATCGTCGATGCGGACCGCGGATTCGTGCGGTGGCGCCGGCAAGTCAACGCGGACTGGCTCTTGAACCGTGACGGGACGCTGAGCAGCACGGTCGACGGCACCGGCTTCCTCGCGGGCAGGCTCTACTCCGGCGAAGCGCCTGTGTCCGCGGTACGGCTCGCCGACGGGCGGTCCCTGTGGCAGGCGGATCCCGACACGGGGTGGAGCCCTCATCTGGTTGGCGACGTGGTCGTCCTGCAGACAGACACGGTGATCTCAGCCCTCGATGCCCACTCGGGAGCCGCGCGTTGGCAGTGGCGATCAAGCGGTGCTTGCGGCGATCGCCTGCACATCGACTACGGCGCGCGACCGATCCTCGTGGTGAACTGTACGCGCACCGTCCACACGGTCGCGGCCAGCGATGGTTCCACGAGATGGACCTGGACGACGCCCGACGGCTGCCGGGTGTATGACACCGCGGCGTCGGAGATGTTCATCGGGGTCGTCGCCACCTGTCGGCCCGGCGAACAGCGGCTGTACGTTCTCGACGGCACGTCGGGCGCCGAGCGATGGAGCCGGGCCCTGCCGTGGGATCCGGACGCCGCTGATCCCGCGGACCCCACTCACGGAGCCCTGAAGCCCTCGATGGCCACGCTCGACGACGACGCCGTCTTCGAGATCCGCGGCGACGACGTCGAACGCTTCACGGCACTCACCGGTGCAAAGCTACCGCTCGACGTAGGGGCGGGGACCTTCGTCGGTACGGCGGCGGGCAACCTGATCTACCGGAGCGACGACGACGGCGCAACGCTGAGCGCGATGGACCCGCAGACTGGCGCCAGGGCATGGAGGAGACCGTTGCCGCTCACTTCAGTCAAAAACGCCAGCAACGCCCACCCCGTACAGCACGCCGTCGGCGACAGGCTGTACCTAATCGGCTCCGTGGACGGTCTGTGGCCCTCAGTTCTCACCCTGGTTGACGCCCGCACCGGCGACATGACAGCCTCCGCAGCCGCATGGGTAGACGCCGACCTCGTCGGCGTCGGCCCACACGGCACGGTCTACGCGGCGTACGGGCCGTACGACCAACGCCGCTTGACAGCGGTGCGCGTTACCGGCCAGGTCACAGGCTATCTCGGTACCGCTGTCCGAGCGGACGACTGGCCCGACGCCTGCCGACTGCTGTCCGCCGCCCGATACCGGTCAGCGTTCGGTGTGGCGCCCGTGGTGAGACCCATTCCGCTCGATGCTCCCGGCGCCACGCTGCCTAAACCGTCCCGATGCCGGTACCTGCCACCCTCGATCGAGGGGACCGAGGTGACCGTCGAGGTGAACTGGCTGTCCGAGACCGCCGATGACGCGCCAGACATCGCCTCCCAGCAGGGCATGCGGGGAGGCGCCACGACGGCCGCTGTCGGCGAAGGCCGGCACACGGCGTGGCGGTGGGATGAGACCAATACCGGGGTCGACCGGGTGCCACGCATCCGTCTCTCCTTTGCGGTCGGCCGCTGCGTCGCCAGCGTTACCACCCTCGGCCGGAGGAATGTCCTGCCTGCAATCGGTGGGATCGTTGCCGACAACCTGGCGGATCACGCCGTGAGCCCCGGATGTGCCGCACCGCGGCGTTAGGAGCCGACTGTGAACAAACGAAGATCCGCCCGTCAGCCGCCTGTCCGTCGCTCGCCCCGGACAACCGGCCGCGCGAGCGACGTCGCGGGACCGACAGGCGGGATGCGGCGACTGTCGTTCAAGGCCTTGACGGCGATCGGAACTCTGGCGACGGCCCTCGTCATGGCCATCGTCACCGCGATCGGCAGCAACATCGGCGGTTGGTTCGTCTCCGCACCGCCCGAGCCCGAACCGAAACCAGGAAGCGCCTTTACCGCGGGCATCCACATCAAACCGAAGTGCGGCCAGCACTACGCTCTCGCCAAGGCTCTCGATCCGCGCACTCAAGCCGCCGACCTGCACGCACTCTCGGTTCGCGATGACGGCGAGATGGAGGCTTTCCTCCGGGCACATAGAGGTTCGCCCCAGGACACGATCACCGTGGAAGTCATCTTCACGGGCATGTCCCGCACGCCGACCAGGATCCTCGACGTCAAGATCGAGCGGCTCAGGGTCTCCCCCGTTCTTGACGGCACCGCACTGCGCACGAGTTGTGAAGGAGACCCGTTGGCGCGGCCTGTGGAGGTGGACCTCGACACGCCGCCACGGGAGTTGATGAGCCAGGGCCAGCCGTACTTCGACCAGAAGGATCTCGAAGTCAGCGTCGAGGAACGCGAGAACCTCCGGATCGTCGCATCGGCCAAGGCCAACAGCTACCGATGGATCTTCGTCGTGCAGTACATCGACGGCTCCGGGAACGTCGCCCAGGGTTACCTGGGTGCCGACGGACAGCTTCACGCTCAACCTGACGACGTCCCTCAGGACGCCGAGTTCAGTCTGACCGGAACGGCAACGTCGTACCAGGTCACTTACACTGAATCCGGAGGACGTTTCTACCTCGACGGCGACTGAGTGTTCTGCGGCAGCGACGCCATCCAGCCGAGTGTCTCCTTGGTCATGAGCTGACTCACCTCAGACCATGGGATCACGACCCGCACGCTGCCGCAGGCACCGGCCCCCACCTGATACTTGCCGTAACCGAGCACCAGGGCGCCGTCGATCAGTGCAAAGTCCCTATATGGCTCTGCCGTGTCCCACTCGGCGTGCGGTGGCAGCCGGTCGAAGTCCTCACCGACGCACGGATCTGCGCGCAGCCGTCGCTTGACCACCTGTGCGAGTGTCGTGAACGCCGCGGTGGGATCGGCGAGCAGGTCCGTGAACCGCACCGGCTCTCCGGACGGCACGCGCACGGTCAACGCAAGCCAGTAGGCTTGCGGGTTGCCATTCGGGAGCCCGAACGAGGCGGGGATCATTACGCTGACGAACGAGGAGGTTGCCGCGAGATCGGCGGCCGCCCCTCTGATCACGTACTCACCCGGGTACTCATCCGGTCGAAGCGCCTTCGGCGGCGCCGACTGCTGCGCGAGCGCCATGTCCTCGAGCACCAGCTGACGTAGCGCATCGTTGACACGCCGGCCATCCGCCAGGCCCGCGACCTGGACGTATTCGCCTCCGCTGCTGAAGCCGTCGCCGTACGGCGGCAGCGGGACCAATTGCCGGGCGATAGCCGACGGTGCCGCCTGGCCCGGTGATGACGGCGAGTCCGGCTTCGGCGCGGACGGTGACGACCACCAGCCACAGGCGCTTGAGAGGGCGAGCACCGACAGACCGACGACGCAGGCACGCAGCAGGGAGACGCACCGTTCCGGCCTGGATCGAGGACAGTGACTTCGTGACAGCACAGCTGACGCTATCGACTGCGCAGGTTGCGCTCTGTCGGCAACACGACGAAACGGCGGGACGGGGAACACCACGAGCGCCGACCGGCGATCCCAGAGGGACCGGTCGGTTCGGGCGACGGCGGCGCTCCTGACCGGCCTCGGACGGGCCGTCGAGCGAAGCGGAGGCCTGGGGCACCCGCCGGCCGCCGACGCTTCGGATTCTCCGGCCAACCTCGGCCACCATAGCCCGCCGTCGTCGTGCTCGAGGATCTGGCGACGGTCGCCGAACCGCAGATGCGCACCTCGCCGCTGTCGGTCATCGGCGACCGACGATGTACGCGCAATCGAATCTTGAATCAGCACACCACCATCGGCGGCAGCCACCGGCAACTATCCGCTCATCGACTATGGCGCACAGCACTCCGATGACTTCGCCGACCACTACGCCGCCATCGCGACTGGCTGCGCCGCCTCGACCGCCTCCTGACCGGCCCTCGACCGTGCGGTCGAGGCCGACGATCTCACTGCCGCTGAACTGCAGCAGGCGATCACAGCGACATGACCATGCGGCCCAAGTGAGCGGCCCGGAAAGAGAGAAGCCACAGGTCATCATCCTGCGGACATACAACGGAGCGTCGGGTTAGAAGATGTCAGGGTTACGAGACGTCGTAGATCCGGAGCCGCCCTCGTCGAACAGCATGGTTTAGGAGAAGGCGATCAAGCGCAGCTTGAGTCGGCCTAGCAGAGAAAGTCGTACTGGGGAAAGATACTGCGGACCATATAAGTGTCGAGTCCCTTGCTGTCGAGGTCTGCGCATGTAATGCGCCCGTGGGTGGTCGAGCCGGAAACGATGAAGGACCACTCGCCGTCGGATGTGGCCTGATAAAGGTGTGTCTCGGTTCCTTTCACGCCGACCTCCCCCTGGACTTGAACGAGGGCGTAACGATCGGAACAAAAAGCAGAGGTCGCTCGTGTATTCGGGGGGAGAGGGAAAGCCTGATCGGCGCATTTGACGACCTGGGGCGAGCATTTGGGTTTCGAGAAGTCATCGGGCACAGTAGCGCTAACCTCCACCCCTGCCAGAGCCACGTTATCACTCAGTTCCAGAACATCGCTGAAGGAATAGATGGTTAATTCACCCTTGCAGGGCGTCGGCATTTTCTCCGGGAAACCCGGAATCCGCCCTACGATGCCGATCTTCACGTCAGGACTGCCAGAAACGGGCGGCGGGAAGAACCAAGCGAGAGAAACCAAAGTCTCACCATCGCCGATCACTACCGAGGCCTCAAAAGGCTCCGCCCCGACAGCTGCGGTGATTTCCTTAGCCGCATGATCGAGGCTACCTGGTAGACGGATTATCAGGTCAGATGGCGCGGCGATTGCGATGTCCCGCGCAGCAACGGAGTGCAATTCGATTGACGTTATCGAGCCATTGGCATCACAGATGGTTACCGTGTCAAGCCTCAGTGGTTGCCAACGATGACACTGCGTCGCTTTGCTGAACTTGTTCGGCTGGGTCGACTGAGGAAACCCGTTCGCCTCCCTGCCAAAGGCTTCGATAGCCAGGGAGACGGGCTGCCCCAGGCAGAGTCCGAAGAGTCCGTCGCAGTCCTGCTTCCGGGACAGGTGAATACCCTCGAAAGCAACGTAGTGATAAGGATCCGGGGCCCCAGTCAACGAAGATGCCGTGCTGCGTGGACTCTCTCTGTCGAAATAGACGAACAACCCAAATCCCGTTAGGAGCAGCCCGATCGTGGTGGCAATAATTAGGGCGATACCCGCCGCGTGAATCCCATGACGATCTCCGATCAACGTCGTCACCGAGTTGTACTTGCCAGACACCAGCGTGGATACGGTCGGCGGCTCCGTTGCTACTGGGCTCGCTCGATCATCCTTCACGCCCGACGATCGATCGCGTTCTGAAAGCAACCGCGTTCCGACCGAAAGCGAGATTGAGAACAGTACTAGCGTGACAAGCGTGACCCCCCAGGCAAGTGACGGGGTTTCGGTTAGGACGTTGGTAACCACGCCGATGCTGGCACTCAGGATGCCTGTCGCGATAATTCCAGTGACCTGTAGCCGAGTCACGATGCCCATCCCTGTCTATCGGCCAGCAGGATATAGATACTACGCGACTCTCTTGCAACTATGGGATCCAGCCTTCGCGCAGGTCGTGTCGTTCAGACTGAGATGAAGAACATTCGGTGGAGACGTCCGTCAACCGTTCGTCGATGTCGATCAGCATCGGTGCAGTTGCCGCACTCAAGACACGAAGGTCATCAGGGAGCCTTTTCCAAGCTGGTCTCGCAGCGCAGGGCGGGTATGGCAGGCCCGGTGATCGATGAGTGCGACGCTCCAGGTAGGACAGCTGTCGACCGAGACTCGAAGCCCCGACCGCAGCCTCGACATACTGGCCTACGCCGCCACGATTCCGTTGTCCAGCCGAACTGAATCACCTCGCCGAACGCATCCGCGGCCACCGTCAGCAGCGCGGGTCCCGACGGCGACGCCTAGGGCCCGACCGGCAGGCGCTGCTCGCTCTGGCCCATCTGCGTAGCGGCGACACCCACACCCGGCTCGCGGCCAACTTCGCCATCGGCGTTGCCGCCGCCTGGCGCTACGTCCAAGAGGCGATAGCCCTGCTCAGCTTGATAGCTGACGACCTAGACACCGCGATGCGACGCATCCTGCTGCTGGCGTACGCGATCCTGAACGGCACGCTGATCCCGATCGACCGGGTCGCACCGGCGCGGGCTCGTGCGCATCCGGCCGGGCTGTGGTGGCGGTTGAGGTGTGGATGCACTTCAGGCGCCGCGGTCGAGTAGCCCGTAGTGCCACGATTCCGGCTGTTGGCGGATGCCGGCGTGGGCCTGTCGGTCGTGATCGGGGCGGTGTTCCTTGCGTGGCCTGTGGGGGCTCCAGTCACCGAGGAACGGGCGCAGGTCGTCGGGTCCGGGGTCGGGGTTGTAGTTGATGTCGGCCAGCATGCGGGGATTGCGGGTGGGGTCGATCTGGTCGGCGGCGATCCTGCCCCACGCGACCCAGCTGGCGAGGTATCCGCCGGTGCCGGTCCGCCCCTGGGCCGCTTGTTCGAGGGCGGCGCAGAAGGCGCGGATGTCAGTTGCGGTGGTCCACGCCTGGTTGGCGTTGCGGAAGGTTTCCGCGCGGATGTTGTCCGCGGCCCGGATGCGGGCGTCGGCCATTGCGGCGTGCCATTGGGCGAGGGTGGCCGCCTCCTGCCGTCTGCGCTCGGCTGCGGCTTCCTCCTGCCGCCGCCGGTGTTCGGCCGCGGCCTTCTCCCGCGCGGCTTCGGCTGCCCGCCGTTGCTGTTCGTCGGCGGTGACGCCATCCTCGAACCCTTGGATGATCTGCGTTACGCGCTGTTCCAGACGTACGAGTGGGGTGTCTGTCCAGGTGTCCCGGTTGTCGTGTCCGGCCCGGGCGATCTCCAAGCGGAGCCTGCCGGAGTCGACGACGTCGAACTCCGCGGGTTTCATCCACGGCCGCAGGCGCAGCACCTTCAGCTCCTCGGCGGTGGGGTCGTGCGGGACCTGGTCGCGTTCCTCGGTCAGGGTGACCGTGCGTCGGACCTGCCCGGCCTGGAGGATCACCCGCGGGTGTTTCGCCTTGGTGTTGACCCCGAGCCGGTGCCCACGCCGGGCCGCCTCGCAGGCGAGGTGCCGGATCAGCAGAAACGCGCGGGGCAGTAGGTCCGGGCTGACGGCGAGGTTGGTCGGATCGGCTTCGAGGGCGCTGAACGCCAGATGCGGGTCGGTGGTGACACGTCGGGTGTTGAGCCGGATCCGGTTCCAGTCGGTCTCGTCCGGGCCGGCGTCGGCGTAGAGGCGGATGACGATGTCGCCGGCGTCGCGGCCAGTGTGGCGCAGATGGTGACCCGCTGGCACAAGTCCCTGCTGCTTGAACGCGTAAATGATCCGGCGGTACCGGGCCCGCGTTCCACTGTCGGGACTCTCGATACGGACCATGCCGCCCTCGTGCTGTAGGCGGTCGAGCAGTTCGCGAGCCGATCGCAGCAGGTCCGCCGACGAAGCGCCGCCGGCGATGCCGCCGGATGCCGGCGCCTCGGAGCGCGGGAGGTAAGCACGGTGGTCCGGATGATCGGGATGGTGGCCATGCTCAAGGTAGAAGCGACCGGCATCGGTCGAGCACGCCCTCCACACCCCTGCCTTGCGTGTCACCGTCACCAGGTTCCGGTCCTGCAGCGCACACGCCGACCGGCGGTACTCGACGCCGTCCGGGCCGCTGAGGTCATCGCCGCCGTGGATCCGGCGAAGCAGGTCGAGCTGCCGCTCATTGAGCGAATCCCATCGCTGCACCACCCGACAGTAAGGGGGACGGCGTACTCGATGGAGCTGGACACGGCCGTATATGGCAGCCCGCTCGGAAGAACGAACCGAACTGTCGGCTCCGCCTGAAACTGACTCGTGGTTTCGGAACCCGCCCGAACAGAGGGTCAAGGTTGAACACCCGTGGGCTGCAAGATCAGCTTGGAAAGGCTCCAATGGTTGATCATTCCGGTCTGGTGCGAGTCGGTGGGCGTGCGGTAGCCGCCGATCGGTGGTCGGCTTGCTCCCGTAGCGGCGACGGGGACGCTACGGATCAGATGGTTAGGGGTTCCAGCCCTTTTGGGCCGCCCCACACGATCAAAGCCGTGACGAGCGGAGACGCGGGCGGGTCACTGTCTGCACGTGGGCGATGCCACCCTGGTTCAAGCAGTCAAGCGCCAGGTCGTACACCTGCTGGTAAAAGTCTGCCGACTCCGCGTCTGCTCGTACCGTCACCTCGACGGGCGTGTACTGGGCGAGGGGAATGGTGCTGCCCGCGTACGAGAAGTTCATCCCGTCGGTGGTCCAGATCTGGAGCCGCTCGGTCTTGTTCCACTCGAACCGGACCCTGACCTCGTACTCACCGAGTCCCAGACGGTCGCTTGCCTCACGGATCAGGCCCATAAAGTCTGCGATCGCCACCTCGACGTCTCGCGACTCGACGACATGGTCATCGTTGTACTCCGTGCTCGAACGCCGGTGACCGCCGACCGCTGCCGCGAGGCTCACTGAGCCGTTGTCGTGGATGCTGATCCAGGCTTCCTTCCAGCGTTGGCTGTCGCCGTCGATCATGGGTCTAGCCGTCCATCGGCGGAGCCCGGGGCGGGGGTTGTTCCGGTCGACGTTCTCAATCGGGTGCAGGCTGCCTCGCCCGACGTAGACGAGGGCGTTCTTGCTCGCCTCCTCGAACGCCATCCTGGCTGCCGTCTGATCTGGCCGGTTCGTGAGCGCCGACGGCAGTCGCGGGTGCGCTACTGCCACGATCCAGGCGGGGCTGTCGGGTGAGCGCATGGCGGCCGACTCGGCGTAGAGCTTGTCGAGCACCTCGGTGGATCGCCGGCGTTCGTCGAAGCGCGCTCGGTACATCGCCTCGATCTGACGCTCTTTCATCCAGACGGTGTCTGCGTCGTTGCGGATGGGTGCGCCGAAGTACTCCTTCTTGTAGATCAGATGCGGGCCGTCGACACTGGGTGGGATCACGACCACTACGCACTGGTTGCCCGGTTCGCCGAGCTGAAGTACCTCGAGCCCGAAGACCGGCGGGCTGATCGCCGTCACGGCGGCGCTGCGCAGGCCGCGCTCATAGACCTCAGTCAGCTCGCCGGTGTCCTTGCGTCCGGTGGCTGTCTTCTGTGCTTCGGTGACGCCGAAGATCAGTGTGCCGCCACCGCTGTTGGCCATGGCAGCAACGTCCTTGGGGAAGTCGGAGTTCGGGATCGCGCCGAGCGGCGGCAGCTCGGATTTCCAGTCCAGGTCGTCCGTTTCGCGGAGGCCCTGAGCGATGGCGCGGTCGATCATCTCGCCTGTGAGCGGACCGGACGGATCGCCGAGGTAGCGATGGAGCGATGTGAAGGTCATCGAGGTACACCTACCAATTGCGGCTGGTCAGGTAATCCGAGTCCGGTGTGGTCACCAGCGACCTCTGCGACGTTTCGAACTTGTCGAGGATCTTCTTAAGCCTCTCGATGGTGTGCTCGGACTTGGACTGTCGGGCGTACGCGAGCACCAGCTCGCGGTCGTAGGCACCAGCTGCTGCGAGATCCTTGAGGAAGCTGAGGGTCACCAGCTCATCGGTGCCCTTGGTCCAGCCGTTGTATCCCTCGGACACGATGCCCTCCAACACCTCCGAGATCTCGGCGCTCAGACCCGCGCCCATGACCTCGCCAGTGACGACGTTGTACGCGCCACGAAGCCTCGCCCAAGCGTCAAACTCGCTAGGGATCCACTCGACGAGCACCACCACGCTCCGATCCAGGCGCTGGATCTTCTCCATAACCTTGTAGGTCGGGCACCAGGCAAGGACCACGCCGCCATCTTGTGGGTGGCCGCTCCGCTCCGTCACGATGTCGAGCTTGGCGAGTTCGGGGTGGTGAGTCGCCGAGTTCTTGTCGGGCGCTACGACCGTCAGATGGGCGCTGCGCTCGCGCGCTACAGCAAGGCCGAGCCGCTTGCCAGGCTGGATCGTGTCCGTTTCGGTGCCACGCGGCACGTAGATGTAGCGATGCCTGAGCACCTCTTCCAGCTGGCCCGACACAGCAGCTCCCTCCAGGTCGTTCTGCTCAGGGAGGCTAGACGGCACCTCCGACAGTTCCAGCACAGCCCCGAACAGGCCCGGAAACCGTCACCGACCAGCCGCCTTGGTCGTCCACCTCAACGGACTCGCCGTCAACGCCGCCCTCACTGAGCTCGTCGCCTGGCTCGCCGGTGCGCGCCCGCCCGCCGCCTGGCTCGACATCGACCTGCTCGGCACCACCAAGCGGCCCGGCATGCAGATCGGCCCGCGGCACACGGGCGATCGCGACCCTGGATGCGTCGACTGCGGCGGTTCAACCACATGAAGACCGCCGTCGCGAAGCTCAATGACACACCCACATCGTGACCCGGCACGACGCCATCATCGACGGACATCAAGGTGGCCGTCATCAGCCGACTCACGTCGGCCAGGCAAGCGCGAAGCCGCCGGTCGAGCAAGACGGACATTGGAAGGAGGTGAGAGACATGGCGAAAAACACCGGACGTGGACACCGCGTCGGCGCGGTCAAGAAGCGTAGTGAGTTCAAGGTCGGCACGACCTGGTTCAAACACGACACCACCACCGGCCGCATCCTCAACGGCAGCGCGAAGCAGCACAAGGGCGTCCGCAACGAGAAGTGACAGGCCGCCGGCGGCGCTTCCGGGTGCCGTCGGCTGCCTATCCGCCGACGACACCGCGCCGCCACCTGCACCGATCGACTCTCTCTACAGATCGGGGGACGGACGAGTCCGGCGATGAGCCCGAGCACGAGGCCCAGCACCAGTAACGAAGACCACTTCAGCTCGAGACCCGGTTATCCCAGGTGCAGCCGTTATGCCACGCCAGCGCAGCAGAACTTGTACTTGCGACCGCTGGCACATGCGCACGGCCGGTACGGTCCCTCCTGGTACGTCGAGGCGTTCCCGTCCACCGATGGCCCGCCGGGGACGAAGTCGACCAGCATCGAGCCGGAACTGACGACAACGTTCATGCCGGCCTCCGCCGGGATGCCCCAGTTCCGGTCACCCGGTTGGTCCGGCCCGGGGATGGCCGGCTGGTCACGGGCGGGCAGTTCGCGCGCTGCCCGGCGACCGTGCCGCGCCAGTGTCGTCCAAACGGTGGCGGAGGTCTGGTTCTGGCCGGCTTCGAGTTTCCGCTTGACCATTTCGATGATCGTGGTGGTGGCGACGGCAGCCGCGCCGCCGGTGGGAAACATCGTCTCCGCGACGATGCCGGCACCGAGGGCGAAGGCGTCTCCGCCGTACCGGACGCCGATGCGCGACAGCGCCCCCCGGTCGGCGTCCCGGCGGGCGGCGTCGACCAGTGGCCGCAACGTCGCATCCTCGCGGTCGCGCAGGTACGTCGTGCGTTCCTGCGGCGGGGCGGCGGGCAGCTCGCCGTACGTCTCGTAGAGCTGGCGGCGGAACTCGCCGAAGTTGTCGTCGTCGTGGACGGCGGCAACCACCTTCGCGTTCAGACCGTGGAAGATCGGGACGTCCGAGGCGATCAGCAACTGGGCCACCCGTGCTTCAGCGGGGGCGAGGCCGGCACCCACCCGATCGCACAGGAACTCCTCGAACGGGAATGGGGCACAGTACGTCGCACCGGTCTGCGACGCGAACATAAACTCCCGTGCGAAGTAACGCACGCCGTGCTTGATGGCGGCACGTAGCTGCGTCTCCCGGTCACCTCCGGCGAAGACGAACGTTCCTCGCAGGTTGTCCGCCGTCGCCACGTCAGCTGGGGAGAAGCGGCTCGTTACGGCGTAGGGATCGGTGATCTGCTCCATGATCGCGGCGATCAGATCGCGCACCTGCGCGTCCTCGCGTCGGTGCAGCGCAGCGGCCGGGACGATGCTGACGATGCCGCGCTCGACCAGCGGCTTGAGAGCGAGCAATCCCGGTACGGCATTGCCGAGGAAGGCGCGCGTCTCCGCGACGTTCGCCCGGCCGTCCTCGCTCAGGTATCCCGGCCGCCCGGCCATCGGACGCTCCAGGTAGTACTGGTCGGCCGAGAACCAGTCCGAGATCGGATCACGGACGACGACGTGCCGGGCGTAGAGCAGAGACGTCAGGATCAGATCGCTGGACTCGACGTAGAACGGGTTAGCCGACGGCCATCCGCCAAGGTAGGTGGCCTCACGCGCCGGTGCGGCGACGGCCGCGTCGCAGTAGCGGCGGACCTCCTCGCCGAACGCCATCAACTCGGTGCCGGGTACCCGGGAGAAGTCCACGCGGCCGTCGCGGCCCGCGTAGTTCTCCACCACATCGATGATCGAGACCACGATGACGAACATACGTTTGATCACGGGGTTCAACCAATACCAGGTACGGCATCGCATACTCACGGGTGATCGCCAACCGGAACGGCGACGCGCACCGGCGACCACGAGCAGCGTCGAGAATCGGCGGCCGCGTCGACGCTGCTCTCCGGTGCCCTCGGGCGGCTCACGGCGTATGCCGCCACCATCTGGTCGGCCGTCACGGCGGGCACGGGCCGGGCGACGACGCCAGGCGAAGTCGCAGAAGGGTCGACCCGAGTAACTCGCAACGGCAGTTACCCAGCGCGATGGTGCTCCGATGGTGCTCGGATGTTCAGCACCTGACTGGTACGGAGCGAGAAGAATCAGCACGCCCCCAACCAGGCGCTCGTGCTCGGGACACGCTTCAACACGCGTCACATCCGCCTGCCGCTGACCAGGCATAACTCTACGGCCCTCATCAGCACGAACAACCGCCAAACAACACCCACGACCGGACGAGTCACGGAAAGTAAGAGCATCTGATCCGTGCGGACTACGGATCAGAATGCTCGAGTCAGAGTTCCATCGCATGGTCAGGGGCAACGAGGCACTGTCCACCGTGGTCCTCCGCTCGCGGTTAGACCATGGCGAACGACGCCTTACTGATCTTTAGCAAGCGATCACAGCAAGGCCCCGCTGCGACCGGCAAACGCAGGCAGAAGACGGAAAGCCGCAGGTCATCACCCTGCGGCCACAAGCGAAGCCTCGGGTTAGGAAACCGATGCTCTATCGCCCGAGCTATGAGGGCCCGGAGGGCCGCGACCTGGGGTGGCAGGGAGTAGGCCTCATTCACTCACGTTCCCCACACCTCGTTTTCCCGGCCCAGCAGCCTGCCCGGAGCACAGGACCCCGGTTCCCGACCGGCGGTCGGCCGCGGCCAAGCATCGGGTGGACGTCGAGGCGCATGAGCGGGTCGAGGACGACGTGCTGGATCGCGAGGTGCCCCCACCGGCCCTGGCCGAGCTCGTCGCGCCCAATCCGTGATGCGATCGCCTTTAGATCGACGGTCGGCAGCACGCGAGGCTCGGCTCCACTACTCAGGTAGCGGGGGCCGAGGAACTTCGAAGCGCGACCGAGTGCTGGTCAACACGCCCGCAAAGACCGTGCGCTCCGCACGGTCAGGGTCAGTGGTGGGACATAGTCCGCTACGCGGTCTTGCCAGTTTGGCACCGATAGGCTGCCCATTGGGACGTCCAGGCCGCGAGGTCATGCATCCAAGCCGCGGTGGACCCGGCCGACTTCGACGCCCACTTTTTCGCGTTCTTCGTCGCGAAGCAGTCCAATACCTCTGGATCGGTCAGCCCCCAGGCGGGGTGTCGCGCTAGCCACTGTTCGGCCCCTTCGGGGGTGTGTCCGGCGCTGATCAGCCACTGGGTAAGCATGGCCAGCTCGACCCACGGCGCGGCCTTGGTCGCCATCGCCCAATCGACGATCCGCAGGCCGTGCGGGGTAACGATCAGGTTTGCCGAGCCGAGGTCGGTATGAACGAGCGCGTCGCCGTCCATCGTCGGATCCTCGAACCCGAGCCGCGCCTTCGGACTGAACAACGGCACATCGGGTGCTGGTGTCTTACCTAGCACCGTCAGTGCCTCACCGAGAAGATCCAGATCAGGGTTTCCCGGGGACAGGTCAGCATGCGGGCCGTCGCAGTGCTCGAAGCCCACCACCAGCCAACCAGCCGCCTCGAAGTGCCACTCGACGGCGGGTGAGTAAGGCCCGCAGATGGCCTCACTCACCCGCCGCTCGAAGCGCAGTGACCGGACGCCGAAGTCGGTATGGGCCGCTTTGACGAACACCTTCCCGTTCGTCCCGGTGACGGTTGCGGCTATCTCCGCGTGGTCACCGGTCGTGGCAGGGATGATCTGAGATCCGCCGGCCCGGTCGGCTACCTCTTTGGTGACGGCCTCGGGGAGCGCGGTCCAGTCAATGCGCATCGGTCAGGTAGCCCTTTCAGACTCCCGGGTTCGGCGGGCAGCAGGACTTCGCCTCGCCATCCCAGAACTCGGGGTCGATGTAGTAGCCGGTCGCCTTCAGGGCCTGGCTGGTGTACTCCAGGGAGGAGCCGTCCGCCATGCCTTCCGTCAGGATCGGCACGTGGTGCACGAAGCCTCCCGCAATCTGCTCGCAGGCGGCGTGGTATGCCTCGGTGTGTTGCAGCGAAACGTGCCAGGCGGCGTCGACGGGCTCGGTCGGAACGACCCGGTAGGACCGGCCGTCGGGCAGCAGCCGACCGAAGTCGGGGTCGTGCTGCGAGTCGGCGTGCGCCCTCAGCATGAGCAGCACCTGCCCGACGGCCCGCCGAGCGTAGGTCTTGGTGACCTCCTGCACGGCGGCGAAGTGCAGGGCCAGCTTGTCGAAGGTCTCCGGGTCGACGAGGGTTTGGGGGTCTTTCTCGGCCTGAACCAGCGTTGCGGTCGTGGGGGGCACGACTCCTCCTTGGGTTATGGATCACCGGCGCCTGATGCGCCGGGGAAATCCCGAATCAGCGGGCCTGCTGGGGGTCGGTGGGGCGGGGTCGCGGTGCGTGGGAGATGTAGTCGACGTTCGGCTCGGTGCGTGCCGCCTGGAGCAACTCGGTGGCCAGCGCGCTGACGTCGACGCTGGCCAGCCACTGCGTGAGCTGGTCGCGCGCCCCGGCGACCTGCCCGGTGAAGGCAACGGGGTCGACAATGCTCGCGGGCGGGATTACGCGCCGCAGCGCGGTCGAGGCGAGCGCGGCCTGGGCCAGCTTTCCTGCGATCCAATAGCCGGTGAGTTCGCGGGCCACGAAGGTCACGTGGACGCTGTCCTCCGTCTGGCCACGAGCGTGGGGGTTGTGCATCCAGCCGCGCGGCAGCACCAAGACCTGGCCGGGAACGAGGTCAAACTCGAAGTCGGGGCGCATCGATTTCATGCGGTCGATGACGTCGCTGCCCGGTGAGGTGTTGGACGCCAACTGCTCGTTGTGAGGTTCTTCGACTCCTGGCTCCCAGATCTGCCAGGTCTTGCGGCCGGCTATCTGGTAGATCAGGCCCATGTTCTGGTCCCAGTGGTGATACAGACCCTGCGCCCCTGCCGGGGTGGCGAAGCCGGTCGCGTAGCAGCCGTATCCGGTCTCGTTCTGGATGGCCGAGCAGATCGCGTGCACCGCAGGACACCAGCGGTGCAGGTTGCGAAGTTGAACGGTATAGCCACGGCCGCGCCACTTCGCGATCTTGCCAGGGTCAACGTAGCCGCCCGTCGTGTATGCCCGGGGGTGGAGCGCTGCCCCGTCCTTGATCACGATGAGCTGCTCTGGGGGTGCAGTACCGGTGTCGAGGTAACCGTTGATGAGTTCCGCGTCGACGACATTGAGAACGCTGCTGTCGTCGGGCAGCTTGTGAAGCTCCGGCTTGGTCGGCCAGGCGGTCATCATCTCCCTGACCGTGACCTCGTCGAACAACGTCGTGAGGGACATTTCATCCTCCGGGATGTGGGGAGAGGTCAGGTCCGAGCTGCTGGTGGCTCCTTTAACCCGCTGGGACGTGGATACCCCAGCCCTATGCACGGATGCCGATCCGCGTGACCGCTCGCGCAGTGCAAGGCCGAGGACGCAGCCGACGTTTATCAAGATCACGGCGGCGGGACGGTCTCCTGCTCCACTGCAACTTCCCGCGCTCGTTCAAGTCAGATGCGGATCTGACGACTAGCCAGGTCCGTCTCCACACTCGCCCATCGAATCGGTGGAGTGAATGCCAAGCATGCGGACGAAACGGTTGTCCGCATGTGCGTCATCGTGAGCTTCTCCCGCATCTACGCATCTCAGTGTTCGTGCTTGCGCCGCGCTGAACACTGAGTGACCCTATGTGCGCGACATCCATGCTGCTGATCGCCATAGTGGTGGATCAGCCAGAGGAGGCGGTGCTGTGGGCCAGATCCCGCGAACGCTCCAGCCATCGCTGTCTGAACGCCACTTCTTCGGAGCCGAGCTGCGTCGGCTGCGGGAGAGGGCCAACTTCTCGCAGGCACGACTCGGCGCGATGATTCGGTTCAGTGCCGATCTCGTGCGTCGGGTCGAGACAGCAGACCGTTTCCCCTCCCGGGAATTCGTTGAAGCCTGCGACAAGGCGTTGGCAACCGGAGGGGCCTTGATCCGCCTGCTACCGCTTGTCGAGGAAAGTCGCGCCAACGAGGGTATGCGGACAGCTTCCGCGAGCGGTCCCACCAATGCCGGAACCCTGCTGGCCCTAGCGCAGGAGGCGCCCGGGGTGGCGGACATGGTCGTCCGTGTTCCCTTCCAGCCCGGTGTTCTTGACCGCGCCGCACAGGACTGGCTGAACGCTTCAGCGGCACCACGCCTGTCCGTGGCCGGACGACTCGGCTCGCGTGACCAGGTCGACGAAGAGGATCTTCATTCGGCGGAGACCGCTCTGGCGATGTTCCGGCAGTTGGACCACACCCACGGCGCTGGACGAGTCCACGCGCAGGTGCAGCGGTACGTCGAAGGCGAACTGCACCGGCTGTTGGCGAATACTCCAGCCTCTGAGGCTGTTGGTCGCCATCTATACGCGCTGGCGGCGGGATTCTTCGAGCTCTGCGGATACCAAGCGGTCGACACCGGCGCCCACGGCCTCGCCCAGCGCCGCTACCTTCGCGCTCTACGTCTGACGGAAGCTGCCGACGACCGCCTGTACGGCAGCTACCTGCTCGCCGTGAACATCGGCCACCTCGCGCTGCACTGCGGGCACCCCGAGCCGGCACGCAGGATGGTGCTGACGGCGGTGAAAGGAAGCGAGACCCGGACGACGCCCGCTGTGGCAGCCGCTCTGCACGCGGTGATGGCGCGCACGCACGCCCGCCTTGGAGCCGAAGGCGAATGCCTAACCCACCTCGACATCGCGGAGAAGCAACTGGCCCGCAGCAAGCCCGAGGACGAGCCGGCGTGGATCCGGTACTTCGACGCGGCGTACCTCGCCGACGAGATCGCCCACTGCTTCCACGACCTGGGCCGACCGCAGCACACCCAACGGCACCTGGGCGACGCCCTCACCGCGCTGAGCCCCACCCATGTCCGGCGACTCGCCATCGACACCGCGCTCCTGGCCTCGTCGCTGGCCGCCACCGGCCGCATCGACGAAGCCTGCGCCACCGCAGGCGAGGCTGTCGATTACGCCGCACGAACCACCTCACACCGCTGCCTGCAGCGCATCGTCGAGGTACAGGCGGACCTTGAGTCCTATCGGTGTGAGCCCGAGGTCCGCGAGTTCGGCGAGTACGTACGTCACCGACTACCGCTGGCCGCTGTGTAACCCCCGTTGATCGTTGGCCGCACCCGCCATCACCGAACGGTAGTGAGCCAGCTCCGCCTCCAGCGCCGCACCCGCTCGACGGGACGACGCCACATAGTGGCCGACATCAGCAAGAAGCAACACTTCAGGCGCCGTACCGAGAGACGTCAACTCCTCGGCGAGTTCGCGCGCATCTTCGACCACGGCCACCTCGTCAGCGGTGCCGTGAATGAGCAGCAGTGGCCGTTGAACAGCGGCGGCACGGACCCGGCCGGCACCACCTCGCAACCGCATTGCATGCGCCCGCTGGAAACGGGGCACCGTCTGCGCCCACCGGTCAGGATCCACGATCGCCGATACGGCCGTGGCAGCAGCGAACGGGCCGTCCTGTGCCACCGCGTGCAACGCGGTGTAGCCGCCAGCGCTGGCACCGCGGATAAACACCTGCCCCAGCACCGTCCGCCCCGCCGACAGCAGATGCACCGCCACAGCCGCGCAGTCATCGACATCGTCCAGGCCCCACCGGCCGTACAGCGATTCCCGGAACATCCGGCCGTACCCGGTGCTACCCAGGTAGTCGACATCCACGACGGCAAACCCACGACTGGTGAAGAACTGCGCCTGCCAGTCCAGGCGCAGCAGGCAGGAGGCGGTAGGCCCAGGATGCGCCCGAACGATTACCGGTGCTCGCCAGTCCGCCGCCGCGCCTGTCGGCGGATACACCAAGGCAAGTACCTCCCGACCACTCGCCACTCGAACGCTCAACTCCGTCGGCGTCGACACTCGCGCCCCTTCGAGTCCAGCGTGCTCCGGCCTGGCAAGCACCTCCACCTGGGGAACGACGTCAGCCAGGTCGATCAGCGCGACCTGCGGGGCCGCGGTCGGTGACGCTCCGATCAGGGCCACTGTCGTCCCTTGCACGGCCAGGTACGGCTTGATCGACGTATACGGGAGGTCGACCGGGCGGATGGCGCCGTCGGGCTCGATGACGACAAGGCGGTGTCGCGGCCCCTCCTGCACCGCCACGACGATCCGACCGTCGTCGAGGAAGCCGTACGACGCGTAACCCAACTCCCACGGCTCTGCGGTGCACTCACCCGCGATCGGCGCCACCGCCCCCACCTCGAGGCCGTCCCACCGATAGAGGTTCCACCAGCCGCTGCGGTCCGACACGAAGTACAACGCCCCGTCGGGTCCCCACCGCGGCTCCACCGCAGACTCGTCCGTTCCGCCGGCCAGTCTCACTACGCCCTCGACCGAACCACGCGGCGAGTAGGAGGCCACCCACACCTCACACGCATCCCAGGGCATGTCCCGCTCGCCCCACGCGGTCCAGGCCAACAACCCTGGACCCGGCCGAGGCGCACCGAGGAACCCACGCGACGAGGCGAGAATCCGCACCTGCGGAGCCCCGGTGAGCGATACCGTAACGAGTTCGTCACCCTGCTCCGACTCCCGCACAGCCAACAACTCGCCGTCGCCGATCGTTAGGTCACCGAAGGATCCATGGCTGACCAATTCGAGAGCATCGCCGTGACGGCGCCTCCGGTAGAGACCATCTCCGCCGACGCACCACAACGTTCCCTCGACGACAGCGAACGATCCGCCCCCGTAAGCGTGAAGCCCGTTTGCGATATCGAAGCCCACCGGACTGAAATCACGCTGGCCCTCGCCGGGCCGCCAACGTGTGACCGTCGCACTTCCGTCGACGTCGGGGCGAGTCTCCAGCCAGTACAGGCCGTCATCACCGGTACGCAGTTGGTCATAGCTCACCGAGGCACTGACGGCGTCGCCCACTGACACTTCAGCGATCCTGTCCCCCAGCCTCACGGATCCTCCTCGAACAGCTTCCACGCGAGTCGGACGACGGCGGTCTCGTGAACCGGTCGCCCAGGGCGCCGGCGCGGTCAGCGGCAGGACTCGGTCCTCCGGGCCGGCGTGATGGCCTAGACGTGGCCGACTCTACGACTGAGCACCTTCTCCCTACCGCTGCATCACCTCGTAAACTGCCGCCACCCGGTCGCTCTCCCGGGGGCGATGTCGATGCGAACAACAGCTTTTGTCCAGCATCATTTCCTGATCATGCTTCAGGTCGCGGCAGGAGGCCGTAATGGTCGGCGAAGGAGCGGACGAGGTCTTCGAGTACCGCCTTGCCCTTGGCTGCGGTGGCGTGAGACGGCAAACCGATGACGCCGGTGGTGGTGTAGCCACCCATGCCCCGTGTGAGAAGGTGACGTCGGTCTTCCGCTACGTGGTCGGCATGCTGGAAGCCATCACGCACCACCTCCGGCGCAACTTGCAGGAGCAGCGAAACCTCGAGTTCGCCAGCGTGCATGTCCTGGTGGACTGTGCTGTGCAGGCCGGCGGCCAGTCGCGCGTCGTCCCAGTCGGCGCGAGCGGGGAACAGAGTCATCCGAGGTCCGGCGACGTTGGCTTCCTGAACGACGTTGGCAAGCGCGTAGTTCCCGCCGTGTCCGTTGATCACGGCGAGCTGATCGATACCCGATTCATGTAGGGAAGCCGCGATGTCGACGACCACGGCGGCGAGGGTGGTGGCGCTGATACTGACCGTTCCACGCCACGACGCGTGCTCGTGGGAGCAGGAGATCGTCACGGGCGGAAGCAGGAAGAGGCTGTAGCGCTCAGCAACTGCCTTCGCAATCGCGCATGCCACGATGGTGTCCGTCAGCAGCGGCAGGTGAGCACCGTGCTGTTCGAAACTCCCGACTGGGAGGACCGCGATGGACGCCGCCCGCTCGGACTCGTCGGTGCTGGTCGCTGTGGTGATCAGGTCCACGGGCTAATGGTTACACGATTCGAGCGTCGCCTGCCGATAGGCGAGTACGAAGGCCGCCGCCTCGGGAACGGCTGGCTTCTGTCGAAGGGCCACCGCAGTGGGGTTCAACCAGCGCAGAGCCCGGGCGGAGGAGGTGCTAGCGGCCAAGGTCAGGACGTTGGTGGCCTCGGTCGCGGCGCGTTCGACGTTGCCACTGTTGAGGTAGGCGGTGGACAGGGCCGATCGCCACAGGGCCTCATCGACCCGCCACTGAGCCGGCCAGTGCTGAAGGAGTTGCTCGTAGAGATCGGCTGCCGCCGCCGGCTGACCGAGCAGCAGACGGCACTGCGCCTCGTGGGCAGCCACGTACACCGGGTTGCAGTGGGCGCCAACATCGACCGGCAGCTCTGAGTCCCCGTCGGCGCTGCAGGCAACCCTATGCGCCTTGTCGATGCTGGCTACACAGGCGCTCTGGTCACCTCCCATCGCGTAAGCCTGAGCCTGACGGACCAGCAGAAGAGCGCGAATGCTGCCTGGTAGCCGGACCACGTCCAGCGCCTGACACGCCAGGACAGCGGCCCTACGCGGGTCGAATCGCTCGAGGGCGCGTTGGCTCTGCCTCATCAGGACGTAGCTTGCCAGCACCGGCACATTAGCTGCGACGGCAAGTTGCTGGGCGCGCCTCAGCCACGCGTCCGCCTCAGCGGCATCGCTCTGCTCGTCGATCCAGCTGAGGAACTCGGCCCACAGTGCCTGGGCGATGAATACCTTTCGGCGGTCGGTCGAGCTGCTCCGCCGCCCGACGGGTGGCTGCAGCGCTGATCTGCGCATGGGCGGTGGACGCCATCCCCGCATATCCGATGCGATTTCCGGCAGTGGAGAGGGCGACGAGTTGCTCGTGCGACGGTGGGAGCGGGCCAGTCTTCTCGGGATGATCCATGACGCCCCCGAGCAGGCCGTCCGCAAGACCAGCAGAGCGGTGGTCGAGGACGGTCAGTCGACGCTCGCGTTCGAGGTTTGGTAGGAAGCAGAGCAGCTCACCACCCGTCTGCAGGGCGGCCTCACACGACTCGACGAGGCGGGCGGACGGCCAACGTTCGGCCTTCTCCACCTTGCCGACGAGGTCCCCACTGACGTGCACCAGCCTGCCTAGAGCGCGCTGAGACAGCCCGCGGCATTCGCGCCACTGTCGCAGAGCGGCACCGAAGCCGTGCAGCGCTGATCGATGCGGGGTCAGCCGTCGTGGAACCTGAGCCACCGGTACTCCTGGATGCCGTTGCCCGTCGCTGCCGCAATCAGACAGACCTGACCATACGTGGTCGGACGCTACGCGGACAGTTGCATGCGGACAAAGCCGTATGTCCGCATCACCGCTATCGACTCGTCTGACCCGGTGCGCAATTCTCGTTGTTGAGATACCCGTCCGGGCGTCAGGAAATTATTGGCGGCAATTTGAGCCGACGAGCAGATGCCCTTCCTGACGGGCCAGTTGCAAAGTCATGAAATCAGCCAGGCGAACAACTGTTTGAGGAGTCTAATGAGTCTCCAGAATGAGCTGTCCCGATATGGATATCGGCAGGAGTTGAGCCGCCAATTGCGGTTCCGGGATCTACTCGCCTACGGCTTGGTGTACATGGTGCCGATCGCACCGATGGCGATCTTCGGCAGCGTCTACGCCGGCTCCGATGGGCTGGTCGCCTTGGCGTACGCGGTCGGTGTGGTGGCGTTGGTGTTCACGGCGTTCTCGTATGCGCAGATGGTGAAGGCGTTCCCGATGTCGGGCAGCGTCTACAACTACGCCGGGCGCGGCATCAGCCCGCCGGTCGGGTTCCTGGCCGGCTGGGTGATCCTCCTCGACTACGTACTCGTTCCGGGGCTGTTGTATTTGGTGGCGTCGGTGGCGATGCACGCCGCGGTTCCGGCGGTGCCGGTGTGGTTGTGGCTGCTCGGGTTCGTCGCGGTCAACACGGTCGTCAACTCGGTCGGAATCCGGATGACCGCAGTGGTTACCCGGGTGATGCTGGTCGGCGAGTTGATCGTCTTGGCGGTGTTCCTGGCCGTCGCGGGCTGGGCTCTCGCGGCCGGGAAGGGGCGGTTCAGTTGGGCGGCGTTCTACAACGCCGACACGTTCACCTGGTCTCTGGTGGCGGGCGCGGTGTCGATCGCGGTGCTGTCGTTCCTCGGCTTCGACGGCATCAGCATGCTGGCTGAGGAGACCAAGGGCGGCTCCCGTCAGATTGGCCGTGCGATGGCGGCCGTCCTGATTCTTGCCGGGGTGCTGTTCATTGCGCAGACGTGGCTGGCCGGAATGCTCGTCCCTGACCCGGCCTCGCTGCTGGCCGATGGTGACCCGAACGGGACCGCCTTTTACGACGCCGCCGCCCTGGCTGGCGGGGGGTGGCTGGCCACCCTGTGCGCGGTCGCGACGGCGATTGCGTGGGGATTGCCGAACTCGATGGTCGCGCAGGTCGCCACGTCTCGGCTGCTGTACGCGATGGCCCGGGACCGGCAGCTGCCGGCGTTTCTGGCGAAGGTGTCGATCCGCCGCAGCGTGCCGATCAACGCCACGCTGCTCACCGGCGCGGTGTCCCTTGCACTGGGCCTATATATGGCGACCCGTGTGGATGGGATCACGGTGCTGTCGTCGCTGATCAACTTCGGGGCGATGGTCGCGTTCCTGGTCCTGCACGTCTCCGTCGTGGTGCACCACCTCATCCGGGGGCGCAGCGGTAACTGGTGGGCACACCTGGTCATGCCCGGCATTGGCTTCGCCATCCTGGTGTGGGTGGTGGTCAACGCCAACATCGCCGCCCAGCGCCTCGGCCTGGCCTGGCTCGCCCTCGGCGTCATCGTCCTGGCTGGCCTGTACCTGTCGGGCCGCCGGCCGGCACTGTCGGGGTTGGCGCCCGCGCAGCCGCAGGCGCGTCACGTGGAGCGGGTGTGACCGGCATGGACAGCTTCACCTACCGGCCGGCTCGGGACGAGCTGGCCTACACCTTCGGCGGTCGGATGCCGGTGGCGCACGTGCGCGGTGGGGACGTGTTCACTGTCGTGACGGAGGACTGCTTCGGTGGTCTCGTGAGGGGGCCGGCGGACCTGCCGTCGCAGGTGTGCCGCATGCCGTACCTCAATCCGGTGTCCGGGCCGTTCTTCGTCGAGGACGCCGAGCCCGGCGACACCCTCGCCGTTCAACTCGCCTCTATCGTTCCCACGCGGGACTGGGGTGTGTCGTCGACCTTTCCGCACTTCGGGGCACTGACGTCCACCTCCCACACCGCCACGTTGCAGCCTCCATTGGAGGAGCGGGTGTGGGTGTACGGCATCGACCGTCAGGCCGGGACCGTCCGGTTTCAGGCCACGCGCGGCGACCACAGCGTGGATCTGCCGCTGGACCCGATGATCGGCACGATCGGTGTCGCCCCCGGCGCGTTCGAGGCCCGATCCACACTCGTGCCCGATACCCACGGCGGGAACCTCGACACCCCGAACCTGCGCGCCGGCACCACCCTCTACCTCGGGGTGAACGTCCACGGGGCGATGCTCGCCCTCGGCGACGGGCACGCCCGCCAGGGCGAGGGCGAGGCCTGCGGCGTCGGCGTGGAGATCGCCACGACCACCACCCTCGCCATCGACGTCATCAAAGGCGTCAGCACACGGTGGCCGCGGTTGGAGACCGACCGGGACATCCTGACGATCGGTTGCGCGAGGCCCTTGGAGGACGCCTACCGCATCGCCCAGCATGACCTCGTCGGCTGGGCCATGACCCTGACCGGCCTGGAAACCCTGGACGCCTACCAACTCGTGTCACAGGCGGGGCGGGCACCGATCGGCAACGTGTGCGACCTCAACTACACCGTCCTCGCCGCCATCGACAAAACCCTGCTCCCCGCCCCCGGTACCGCGTACGGCGGGGCACACGAGCGGCTGCGGCGGCTCACCGCCGGACTGCGGTAGGAGCCCCGACGATGACCGCGTCGATCCCGCGTCTGCCGCTGCGCGATGACCTGTTCCTCCTCGGCCACGACGATGACACCGGACACCCCCACGTGCACCGGCAGACCCTCGCCCTCGGGCTCGCGGGCGCGGTCCTGATCGACCTGTACCTGGCCGGGCGGGTGACCCTCGACCCGAACGACGACACCCGCCCGGCCAGCCGCCAACGAATACACCCGCACATCGACCGGCCAGTCGGGGACCTGATCGGCGATGCCGCGGCCGCCACCATCCGCCACACCCACCCACCCCTGCGCGGGTGGCTGCGCGGGTTCTCCGACGACCTCTACGACCGCACCCGCGCCGGCCTCGTCGCCGGCGGGATCCTGCGCCATTACACCCGACGGCGCCTCGGCGGCCTCATACGCGCCGACGCCTACCTACCCACCGACAGCAAATGGGCCGTCATCGCCCGCTCCCGCCTGCGCTACCTCGCCGCCGGCCGCGAACAACCCAACAACCACACCGCCGCCCTCGCCGGCCTCGTCGCCGACCTCGGCCTCACCCACCACCTCTACCTCGACGACGACACCCCAGCCCTGACCGCCCGATTGAAAGCCATCGCCGGGCAGCACTACCAGCCAGTACGCGACATCACCGCCGCCGTGGACGCCGCCGTCGGTGACCTCGCCACCGCCGCCTACCGCTAGCCCCAATTCACCTCACCCAAGAAAGCCCACCGTGAACAACCTGCCCCACATGCGACCTCCGACCGACAAGCCCCACCCGGTACGCCGGCGAGCCTTAAAGGTCACTGCCGCCATCTGCGCGCTCGGCCTGCTCGCCACCGCCACGGCCATTCCGATCTGGACGGGCACCGCTGGACCGGCCCAATCCGCACCCTCACCTTCCAGCACCACCGCGCCTCTCCCAGCCGTGGCACAGCCGTGCCCGTCGCCCGCCGCCCTGACGGCAGCCCAGCTCAAGACACGTGCCCAGCAGAAACTCGACCCATCGCCGACGCGTCTGCCGGCGTCGACCCCGGCGCGGCAGGCTCTGGAAACGGTCGCGGTTGGGCCCTCCGGCTGCGATTCCATCCCGGGCCGGTTCGCCTACGTCCACCTGCTGCAATGGGCTACGGACACCGCAATCGCGGGTAACAGTGCCACCACGCGGATCGTGCTGTTCGAAGAGCAACGCTGGCGTGCCGACGACGCCTCCGGTCGCGCCATCCGCAGCCGCTACCCCACCGGTCAGCAACCCACCGACGACAGCACCTACTACCCCGGCGAGCTGGACGGACCCATCGGACCGATCGCCGCCGACCCGGCAGCGCTCACCGAGCACATCAACGCCAACCAACCGCGGTTCCTCGGACCCACCGCCGTCATTCGCGGCCTCGTCAGCCTGCTCGGCTGGCGCACCCCCAACCAAGCCGCCCGCACCGCGATCCTCACCGTCCTGCGCGACACCCCCGGCATCACCTACCACGCATCGGTGACCGACCGGGCAGGCCGAACCGGCATCGGCGTCAGCGCCACCTCCGCCGACATCCGCTTCCTGCTGATCTTCAACCCCACCACCGGCGAACTACTCGCCTACGAAAGAGCAGCACTCGCACCACCACCCGGCAGCGACCGGACTGGCCCGTCGGTCGACGACTACCAACTGTTCCTCGTCCAAAGCCGCGCCAACAGCAGCAGCAACTCCTGACCCCGCAACCAAGAGCCTTCTAAGGAACCCCCGCCATGGACACTGTCCCGCGTATCCGCGCCGCCCGCTGGGCGGACAAAGACCACGTCGCCGCACTCATCGCCGACGCCCTCGATCCCAGCCCTCTCGCAACTTGGCTGATCGCCGACCCGGGCCCACGACGTCGAATCCTCACCGACGTCCTCGGCATCTGGGTCGAGCACGCCCTGTTCTACGGCGACGTCCACCTCACCGACGACGCCACCGCCGTCACCGTCGGCTTCCACCGATACCGTCCCATCCCGCCACCAGCGAACTACCCCACCCGCCTCTGCGACGCCGCAGGCGCCCACAGCGAACGCTTCGACCTCCTCGATCGGCTACTCGCCACAGATCGACCCAGTGAGCCCCACTACCACCTCGCGTTCCTCGCCGTGTCGCCCAGCGTCAGGCGGTCAGGACACGGCACGTCCCTGCTCAGCCACCATCGCAGCCGACTCGACCAGGTGAACCTACTGTCCTGGACGAACACCACCCCCGATGCCCAGAGCCTGCACGCCCGGCATGGCTACACCCCCGGATCGGCGATTCAATTGCCCGACGGCCCGGTCATCTGTTCCATGCGCCGCAACCCTCTCCACGGCGACATCCAGCCAACCAGGACGACCACGACCGAGGACCAAACCAGCCATTCAAATCTGCGGCCATGACCAATCCGCCACTCGCGAGGACGAGACATGAACCGGTTACCGGGTGGAAACCGGACTTCGGGTGGCGAGGCTGAATCCTGCTGTCTGCCGATCCCGTTTCAGCTGGGCAAGGAGCAGAAAAGAGAACCGATGCGTAGGGACTGGACCGCTCTGCCGGAGAGCGTCACGGCAGCGGTCGCCGCACGGGTCGGCGTAACGTTTGACGTCACCCCGGCCTCCAGTGGCGACCACGCTGAGATCGCCTCGACGGTGACAGGACCAGCCGGACAGATCTTCGTCAAGGCGGCCTCCGCCGAGTTGAGCGTTCGGTCGCTGCGCTACGAACTGGCGGTAACCCGGGCCATCGACCGGCACGCGCCTGCGGTCCTGTGGCAGTTCGAATCCGATGGCTGGCTGGTGGTGGGGACCGAGCATCTTGCCGGTTCCCACCCCGACCTATCACCCGGCAGCACCGACCTCGACCTGCTCCTCGCCACACTGACAGCACTTCAAGAGACGCCAGCACCCGGCGAGACGTGGTCCACCCCCGCAGCCCGACTCGGGTTCACGCACACCGCGATGGACGGCGAGACACTCATCCACTCCGACCTCAACCCGACCAACCTGATCGTCACACCACTCGGCCTACGCATCGTCGACTGGGCGTGGGCAACCAAAACCGCCGCATCGGTCGAACTCGCGTTGCTCATCCCATGGCTGATCGGCAGCGGCCACAGCGCGCAACAGGCGCAAGAGTGGATAGCGCAGCTTCCCGCATGGACAGTGACTGACCATCAGGTCCTGGACGACTTCGCGACAAGGAACGCGATGAAGTGGGCCGCCAAGTCACGGCAGAGCACCGAGCGTTGGGTACACGACCTCGCGATGTGGACCGGCAAGTGGGCGGACCACCGGACCGACGGCCACCAGTCAGCCCGTCAGCCATAACCCGGGGGCACGCACCCGTGATGCGGGCACCGGTAGCGGTAAGACGGTTCCTCAACCAGACCAGCAGGCCCGCTCGGAACCGGCACATCAGGTCACTCAACCGGGCGGATCCATGGCCGTCCGAGTGCCCACGGCAAGATTCGAACCTGCGACACACGGTTAGGAATCCACTAGTGCTTCCGGCAACGCGCCTAGCCTCACCTGGGGCGGGCCTTGCGCTAAGCCAATTCCGCAGCTTGATCATTCCGCGCATGCTCCGGATCTTGCTGACCCGGGGAACGTGGCGATGCCTGAGCGGCTGCAGGTCGTCCGGGCTCAGAGAGGGGGACCGGTCCCCTGCGGGCGCGAGCCAATGCGACGTCTGCTTTGACCTCCCGCGCTAGAAGCAGGCGTCGCAGCAGTGGCCCCCAGGCCAGGTGTCGACGCCAGCCGAACCTGTACCTGACGGCGGTCGAAAAGAGCTGCACATAGGCCCAGCCCGAGATGATCTGGACGGGCGTGGACTCGACAAGACTCTTTCTGATGTTCATTTCCGAACCGGTTAGGCGAGGTGGCTGGTCCCAGGCGTATCGAGCATGCTCGGCCACGTCGATCCGAAGACGTGTCACGAGGCGGATATAAAATTCGCCCATCTCTGGACTGTCTGCGCTAACCCAACCCGAGTAGTAGGCCAACCGATCAGTAATATCGGATCCAAGTTCGGCGAGCGCCTTGCGGGTTTCCGCATCGTCAGCTACCCGCCGTTCGATCCTGTAGGGGAAGTTGCTCCATTCAGCGAGAGCCTTAGCAGCTTCGGCATACCCTTCCCGCAATCGGTCGACATGCGTTGAGCCTCTATCCAGGAGCTTTCCTACGAACGCGGCGAGAACAGACGACGTCAAGACGAGTCCCAGGAAAACGACCCACACGCTTGCTCCGGCGACCTCCCTCAATCTTCCCCCTCTAGCCTGATTCACCGGACAGCGATGCGCAGGAGTGGAACCAATCTTCAGTGCCTGGGACTGACCGCCGAGTCAATCGTCAACTCCTTCACCCTGCCTTCTCGCCGCCGAAAACCCTTCAGAAAACATGCCCTCCTCGTAGAGGAACTCCACGAAGGACGTTGCTACGGCCGCTGCCGCGTCCAACAGTTCGATCAATAGCGCACTATGAATACCCGCACCGAGAGGCGTTTGCATTTCGCCGAAAATTGGGAACTGCCCACGCCTTGTCGGCTCGCCAACGTATGCCTTCATGAAACGCCGCGTAGCGTTCCATTCATTCATCACGCGGTACGCCTTTTCGACCGTATCGGACGGGATGGTTGCATGTGGCCTCGCACGAGATACGAGGATTTCTTCATCCGATCCCTCAACCGTGAAGAGAACAGCGTGGCGGTCCCACATCGCCAACAATTCGCCGTCTCCGGTCTTGACATAGCGAATTTCAAGCATGTCCAATGCTTCGCCTACTCGATCGGTCGACAGCTTCGAAGACGACGTCGGCGCTGCGAGTGCATCTGTCTCTGCAGTCTCTGCACGACGTTGCCGGAGCATTTTGTTAGGGGCCGGCGTGAAAGCCGGCGTTAATCGGCCTAAGGCTGCAACTAGCTGCCCCCACGTCTCGTTAAGTCGCATCGCTCTCTCCCGCTTGGACTAGCGTCGGCTGGGCGCTTGCAGCACCAGTTATGGGCGTCTCAACCTGCTCGTGCGTGAGATTCGGCAACCGTTGCTGAGCGGCAGTCTGCACAATCTTCTCGACAACAAGCGGAGCGGCAACCCCGAGAACGAAGGCAGCAAAAGCCGTCGACACCTGCCCCGAAGATCCTGCAGGCGCGGCGAGTCCCGCACCCGCTGCGACTCGGACCAGCACCATGAATGCGTACGGGAGCGGCTGTGGCTCTGTCGCCCATCGCCAAGGCCATCCGCCCACACGCCGTATCGCCGCCGCGAAGGCAAGTCCCTCGACCACAAATCCGCCGATTGCACCCCAC
This sequence comes from Micromonospora sp. NPDC049089, assembly GCF_040648775.1. Lineage (NCBI taxonomy): Bacteria > Bacillati > Actinomycetota > Actinomycetes > Micromonosporales > Micromonosporaceae > Micromonospora > Micromonospora sp. NPDC049089. Next base: position 7,170 of record NZ_JBEZEH010000008.1, on the reverse strand, counting down.
ATTGCGGCTTCCAGCGGTGGCATGCGATCACTCTAGGCAAGAGCCTGAGCGATGTCAGCCATCCTGGCCTGCCTTATGGATGTCGGAATGCTGTCGCTAGTCCGCGAAACAGGGCCTTCACATGCCCCAACACCGCTCCACCTTGCCATCCCTGTCTGCCGCCGACCCACACTCCGGACTCGGCCGAAGCCGTCGCAAACAACCTCGGGATGCTCGCCTACCAGATGGTCCCCGCCAACCCCGCTGAAGCGGTGCGGCTGGCCACCGCAGCGACCGACGCCGCCCGATCATGCGCCACTGCCGTACGCGCCCGGGCGTTAGGTCGGCTCGCTACCGCGCACGCCGCCGCCGGTGACCTCCACGCCTACCAGACCGCCGCCGACGTCTGCCGGACCATGCTGCATCGCGCCCAACCCGAGGACACCCCGGCAGACCTGTACTACTACACCCCCCGGCAGCGGTCCGCCGCGCACGGGGATGCCCTGGTGCTGCTTGCCGCCACCTACCCACCGCACGCTCGTCGCCTACTCACCCAAGCCACCGACCTGCTGACTCCACTGGCCATGACGGACACTGACGACACCTACCGGCGTTCGGCGCTCCTGCATGGCGTTCACCTCGCCCGAGCGCACCTACTCGCCCACGACCGGCCCACGGCCATCGCGACCATCGACTCCCTCGCCCAACGGGTGCCCGACGTCCAGTCGGTCCGCTGCCGGTCGATGCTCGCCGACCTCAGAGGCACCGCCCACCGTCACCTACCGACAGCTACCCGCGAGGCGGTGGACAAGGCACTCTCGACGGCATGGCCCACTCCTCACAGGCGAGCGCTCAGGTCTCCGCCCCGGGGCACCCTCACCTACGTCCGCGGCCCTACAGCGACCCTGACGCGCAGTCCTTGCTGTACCACCTGCATACCGAACAGCTAGCCCTCTACGGATTCGCCGACCGCATCGACGACAGTCCAGCTGACGAGTTCGATCCGCCCGCTGGTCTATTCCTCGTCGCCTACGTCGGCCGGCAACCCGTCGCCTGCGGTGGTTGGCGCCGGATCGCCGCCGATCAGGCCGAGGTCAAGCGCATGTTCGTTCACCGCGAGCTGCGCGGCCTCGGCTTGGGAAAGCGCCTACTACGGCAGCTCGAACAAGACGTCCTAGCAGCCGGCCTCCGCACCGTTCGCCTCGAGACCGGCCGGCATAACCACCATGCACTGCGGCTCTACATCGCCGCCGGGTATGAGATGACTGCGCCCTATGTCCTTGGGAGAGACCCAGCTATCAACCGGGCGCTTTGGAAGGAACTCCAGCCTTCGCCTCACCGAGGCCACTGAACATCTGGGCTGGCTCGGCACTGGCGTAATCCCATTGAGCTACTGGACGCAAGACGGCACCTTCGCCGAGGCGCTTCGACCAACACCCATGCTCCCCGGTGGGCGCGCCGCCCTCGGCACTCGACGCAGCTGAGCGCCGCCGCAGCACCTATGAACGACGTCATCGTGGGAGCCCTCATCCTCGAACGCACAGCACATCAAGGAGGTGACCACGATGCACAATGCGAATCAGCGGGTGTCCCGGCGATCAGCCAGAGCCCGCATCTCACGGTCGAACGATCGGGGCATCGGACTGCCCTGTAGCCGCCCGCAGGACCACCCAGCCAGAGCCGCTGCTCCCAATCTGCTCCCAATGTAAGCGGCACATGCAGCAAAGCTCGTTACCGACGTCTCCGGCAACGAGCTTCTGAACTGCACAAACTGAGAGTGGGCGATGCTGGTATCGAACCAGCGACCTCTTCGGTGTGAACGAAGCGCTCTCCCACTGAGCTAATCGCCCTCAGCGATACTGACTCTACCCGATCGTGGAACCGGACCGGAAATCCGGGGTCAGTGCGTCGCCAGGTACTGCATCGCCTCGGCGACCACGTCGATGCCGAGGCTGTACTTGAGGGACAGCCAGACAACAGTGGCCACGAAGACCAGGCCGACGGAGCCGAGCACGATTCGCACCAGCAGCGACTGTCTCGTTACCCAGCGTGTCCAGCCGTGGACGTGGCGACGGGTGAAGCCGAGCAGCCGTCGAGCCCAGTGGTATTCGACGGCCCAGATGCCCAGGCCGGCGATCACCAGCAGCCAGCCCGGCCCGGGGAGCGGGATGAGGGCGATGCCGATGGTCACCACGAGCGCCCCGGCGATGGCGATGAAGATCTTGAGTGCGATCCGCCCGGTGGGGTTGGCGCGGATGAGGTCGAGGGTCAGCGAGATCCGTTCACGCCAGCGAGGCCGACGCGGAGGATCCTGCACGGCGATTCCGCCACCACCAATGGCGGCGTCGTCACCGGCGGCGGCGTCGTCACCACGACCAGCACCGGCGCCGCCGCCACCGGACCGTCCGGCGTCGGACGCCGGCCGACCGGCCCGTTCGGGCTGCTCCATCGGCACTCCGTACCCCCGCTTTTCGGCTGCTCGGACCGCGACTTTCGGCGGGCCGGGTGCCGCCGCGGGATCCACTGAGGATTGCTTCGTCACCATTTCACCCCCCAGTGTCGCTCGGGCCCGTCACTGCAACGGCCGACTGGACGTTACCGGAGTAAGTCGACGACTGAGCCACCCGATACCGGGCGGGATCACGCACTGGGCAGAACCGGAAATCCTACATGAATGCTCACATTCACGCGGCGTTTCCGTCCCCCTTCCCACCACTGGGTGAAGTCAGCGTATGGCGGAGCGTAGCCAGAGGTAGCACCTGAGTATGGGAAAAGCGGGACACGCGCGTTCCGCAGCGGTGCCGGGGGGAGAACGTCCATGAGTGTCATCCGACCGACGACCGTAGAGGTCGAGACGTCGCTAAGGCTCGTCGCACCTGACGCCACCGCCTTGCCGGTGCGTGCCAGTCTGCGTTACGACCCTGCTGACCCGTATGCGGTCCATGTCCTGTTCCATGCCGAATCGGCAGGGGGCGAGGCGGTGAGTTGGTCGTTCGCTCGCGAACTTCTGGTCACCGGCCTGGACGAGCCGGCCGGCATCGGGGACGTTCGGGTCTGGCCCTGGGCCACACCGCGCGGCGACTTCGTCGCGCTGGCCCTCTCGTCACCGGACGGCAACGCCCTCTTCGAGGTGCCGCGCAGCGTCCTGGTGCGTTTCCTTCGACGGACCTACGTCGTCGTCCCGCGCGGCCGCGAGGCCGAGCACCTGGACGTCGACACGGCGGTGAACCGGCTGCTCGCCGGTCGCTGACCGCCCGAACGGGCAACATCGGCCACACCGGGGCCGCGCGGATCTGCCGAGTCCGCGCGGCCCCGGCACACACCCAGGGCGTGCCCGCCCCGGGTCGGCCGGTGCTCAGCCGTGCGTGGTGATGCCGCCGTCGACGGGGATGACCGCTCCGGTCAGGTACGCGCCGGCGCGCGACGAGAGGTAGATGGCCGTGCCGGCCATGTCCTCGGGGCGCCCGATGCGGCCGAGCGGCACCTGCTGCTCGATGGCGGCCCGGCTTACCGGGTCGTCGAGCGCGAACGCCATCATCTTGCTCTCGAACGGGCCGGGCGCTATGGCGTTGACGGTGATCTGCTCCCCGGCGAGTTGGTGGGCGAGGCTGCGGGTGAGCATGTGCACGGCGGCCTTGGTGGCCGAGTACGCGTACACCTCCATCATCGGCACCCGGATGCCGTCGATCGACCCGATGTTGATCACTCGGGCCGGGTCGTCGGCGCTGGCGGCGGCGCGCAGCGCTGGCAGCAGCGCGGTGGTGAGCCGGAAGACGGCCTTGACGTTGACCGCCCAGAGCTTGTCGAACGCGGCCTCGGGGTAGTCCTCCAGTGGCGCGCCCCAGGTCGCTCCGGCGTTGTTGACCAGCACGTCGAGGCGGCCGAAGCGCTCGCGCACGGCGGCGGCCAACGACTCGGCGCCGGCGTCGTCGCTGAGGTCGGCGGGGATGGCCTCGCAGCGACCCTCGGCGGACAGGGTGGTGGCGACCGCCTCGCAGACGTCAGCCTTGCGGGACGAGATGATCACGTGTGCGCCGGCCCGGACGAAGCCCTGGGCGATCATCAGCCCGATCCCCCGCGATCCGCCGGTGACCAGGACCGTCTTACCTTCGACCGAGAACAGCTGCGTCATGCCCATCCCATCGCGAGTCGGCGGGTGCCGGCGGCCGGTCAGGTGACCGGCGGATACCGGGTGGACCGCGGACCGACGGCGCTACCGCCGGGTAACGTAGCCCGGCCGCCGGGACCGGGACAAGCCCGCGGCTTGCCGCGGATTCCGCTGCGAACGTCGATCGGGATGCGGTGACCTGCGGTTCGGGCTACCGTCGCAAGCGATGGTCTCCACCGATCCCTCCCCCGCGCCATCGATCGGAACGGCGTCTCCCGTCACCGACGAGATAGCCACGTTCGCGCTGGCCGATCTTGCCGGTGCCCCGGGCTGGCGTCGGCCGGTGATCGTCGAGCGGGAGCTTCTGCTTCTCACCACGCGTGGGCACGGCGACGCGGAACTCGACTTTCACCTGCTGCCGTGCCGGCCCGGCACACTGCTGCGGGTCCGCCCCGGCCAGGTGCTGCGCTGCGCCGGCCCCCAGTTCGACGCCACAGTGGTCGCCTGGGACGCCGAGGCGCTGCGCGGCTTCGACGTCGACCTGACCACGACCGCGACGTGGCGGCAGTTGGCAGGTGAGGACGAGGACGCGGTGATCAGCGAGGTGAGCCAGTTGGCGGTGGACTGTCGGCGGCACCCCGACAGCCCCACCGCCCGCGCGCTGCTCCGGCATCAACTGGCCGTGCTGCTGCTGCGGCTGGCCGTGGCCCGCGACGACCGGTCGCCCTCCCGACCCGAGGACGAGACGTTCCGCAGGTTCCGCCGCGAGGTGGAGCACGGCTACCCGCGGACCCGGCGGGTGGAGGATTATGCGGCCGAGCTCGGCTGCTCGGTGCGGACCCTGACCCGGGCCTGCCTGGCCGTCACTGGTCGCAGCGCCAAGCAGGTCATCGACGAGCGGGTCGCGTTGCAGGCCGGCCGGTTACTGGCCGCGACGGATCAGCCGATCGCCCAGATCGGCCGGCGGCTCGGCTTCTCCGAGCCCACGAACTTCGGCCGCTTCTTCACCCGCGAGGTCGGGGTCAGCCCCGGCGCGTTCCGGGCCGCCCGGGATCAACCGGTGGCCGGCCGGGTGGTCCGGCCTCGACCGCCGGCCGAGTCGACGGGCGTCAACAGCGGCTGGTTCCGCCCCGGCACCCTCGGCGAACCCGCCAACGGCGGGTACGCCACGAGACCCGGGCCGCCCGCCGGAGGGCTGGGCGGCACCGGCCGGGCATGATGGCAGGGTGCAGATCTCCGCGCGCGGCGACTACGCGGTACGGGCGGCGTTGAGCCTTGCCACCGCGTACCCCTCGCTGCTCTCCACCCAGGCCATCGCCGCGGAGCAGGACATGCCCCGCAAGTTCCTGGAGGCGGTCCTGGCGGATCTGCGCCGTGCCGGCATCGTCCGCGCCCAACGCGGCGCCGAGGGCGGCTACACCCTCGCCCGCCCACCCCGCGAGGTGACCGTCGGCGCGGTGCTGCGCGCCGTCGAGGGCCCCCTGGCCGGGGTACGCGGGCTGCGCCCCGAGGAGACCCGGTACGAGGGCTCGGCGGAAAACCTGCCCGGCTTGTGGGTGGCGGTCCGCGCCGCCGTGCGGCGGGTCGTCGACGAGGTGAGCCTCGCCGAGATCGTCAGCGGTCGACTGCCCGCTCACGTCCGCAAGCTCACCGCGCTGCCCGACGCGTGGGAGCCGCGCTGACGCCAGCAGCGGGTGCTGTCCTCAGCGGCCGAAGAGCTTGCGCAGCCAGGCGAGTTGTTCGAGCTGCTGGTGCGCCTCGCCACCTTCGTGGTCGTTGAACTCGTACACGCGCACCTCCTTGTCGCCCCCGTAGCGGTGGTAGGCGGCGAAGCAGGTCGAGGGCGGGCAGGTCCGGTCCATCATCGCGATGGAGAACAGCGCGGGCGCGGTCGCGCCGGATGCGAGCACGGCGCCGTCGACGTACGACAACGTACGGAACACCTGACTGCTCTGGTCACGGTGGAGCGCGAGATACTCGGCGACCTCGCCGTAGGGGCCTTCGGCGGCGACCCGGACGGCGCGCGGGAAGTCACACAGGAAGGGCACGTCGGGCATGGCCGCCGCCACGCCCGGAAACAGCGCGGCCACCGCCAGTGACAAGCCACCTCCCTGGCTGATGCCGGTGACGACGACCCGGTCGGGGTCGACGGCGGGATGCTCCTGGGCGGCCTGGGCGAACCGGACCGCGTCGGTGATCAGCCTGCGGTAGTAGAACTCCTCCGGGCTGGTCACCCCGCGAGTGAGGAAACCCGGAACGGTGCCTGCTGGGTAAGGGTGCGCATCGGCGGTGCCGCCGGGTGCGGCACTCCAGCCCTGGCCCCGGGTGTCCATGATGAGATGCGCGAAGCCCGCCGAGGCCCAGAAGAGTTTCTCGTGCGGCAGCCCACGGCCTCGGCCGTACCCGAGGTACTCGACCACGCACGCCAACGGCTCGGTGGCGTGCGCCGGCAGGTGCAGCCAGCCGTGCACCGGCTCGCCGCCGTAGCCGGGGACGGTGACCGAGAAGGTGTGGATCTGGGTGAGGTTGGTGTCGACGGGCTCGTACGTCGCCGCTGCGGCACTGGCGGCACCCAGCGTCCGACCCCAGAAGGCGTCCAGGTCCTCCGGAACAGTCAGGTCGGGTCGGTACGCCCAGCAGTCGGCGACGGTGAGATCGCTCAGAGCCACAGCTTGGCCTCCAGGACAGCAGGATTGTCAGTTGTCAGTGGGGTGGACCGTCGCCCGCGACGCGGAACCGCGGCCCGACGGCTCGCGCTCCGACCGCTTACCGGCCGGCGTTCGCCATCGCCGATGTGAACCACCCGGTGATGGTGCTGGGGTGGGTGATCGCCGTGCCCACCACCACCGTCCACGCCCCGGCCCGCAGCGCCTGCGCCGCGTGGGCCGGTGTGTGGATCCGACCCTCCGCGACCACCGGCACGTCGATCGACCTGGAGAGCCGGGCGACCAGGTCCAGGTCGGGGCCGGGCTGCTTGGTGGTGTACGCGGTGTAGCCGGCCAGTGCGCCGCCGAGGGCTTCCACGTGCTCGCCGCCGCCCGCCGCGCCGAACGGCTCACCGAGCTGGTCGCCGACATCACCGC